>JBAXWR010000568.1:0-1603 GCA_037128295.1 Mariniphaga sp. | reverse complement strand
AAGTACGCAGAGTTACGCAAAGTCTTATTTATTAATTCTTTGCGTTCTCAGCGGTCTTTGCGAGAAATTTTTGTTTTATTGTATCGCAAAGTGCGCAATGAACGCATGGATCTTCATGGTTTATAGACTTCCCCCACTTCCGCCAACCGTTTTACCACGTTATCGTCCATTAAACCTTCCCGGTTAGGGGCGCAGTTCAACAGAAAATTGCAGTTGCGCTTTTTAAGGATAGCAAGATGCCTGTTTACGATATCATCCACTGTCATCAGCTTTTCTTTGGGAAATTTTAGTTTCCAAAACCATTGACTCTGAATGGTTGGGCCTTGCTGGGCAGCGAATTTATTTTTGGGTGGTGCCCATTCGCCTACCGGCTCTTCAAAATGAAAGAAGTCAACATTTTTAAAGACAGAATCCAGTGGCAGTCCACGGCGTAACTGATAATGGTCGGTGATCAGTATTTGAGGTTGTATGGTTTTGATGTAATTGTAGATCTCGTCCCTGTCGGCTTGTTCCCATTTGGTGCCGCAATTACCCCAACCATCGAAGGTGATCGAACCGATCTTCCCATAATTGGTCAACAATTCTTTCAATTGAGCTTTAATCAATACAATATCCTCAGGAACAATGACTTTGTCGATACCCATCTGCCGGTCCCAGATCGAGAAATAAAAATGTGGTTCGATTCCCCTGCTACGGAATACGTCACAAAATTCCCTGACAATGTCCCTTCCGGCAATTGCACTTGAAGCGACATCGTAAGTGGTTGTTTTGCTGTCCCACAGACAAAAACCATCATGGTGCTTGGTGGTGAGAACAGCGTATTTCATGTGTGCACTTTTGGCAGCATCGGCCCATTGATTGCAATCCAATTTTGTCGGATTAAATGACATCGGGTCTTGACCCGGTTCAACCCACTCCTTTTCATGAAACGTTCCCATGTTGAAATGGATAAACATTCCAAACTTCAACTGATTGAACTCTTTCCGAAGTTTGTCGATCGATTGGGCATTGCCAAAAACTGCAATGTTAAAGGTTAGGATAAGTGTTAAAAATAATCTGGGAGTCTTTGGGTTCATATTTGTTAATTTATTGATTTATTATATCTCGCAAAGTTCGCAAAGTTACACAAAGTCTTATGTATTAACTCTTTGCGTTCTTTGCGGTCTATGCGAGAAAAACCTATTGCTCTTTTTCCACCAACTCTGGCAAGACCTGTTTTACTACGATCTCCATCTTTCCCTGATTCCGGATAATTTGAAACACATGTTGTTTGTTCGCTGCAGAGGATGTCCCGATATAAGCTTTCAGATTTTGTATATTCCTGATTTTAAAACCATTGACCTCCTGAATCAGGTCGCCACTTTTAAACCCAAGTTTTAAGGCCAGGGAATTATCTGGAATTGTAATCAAAGCAACTCCGCCCGATTCAAAGCTGACACCAAAAGCAGACAATTCGTCCCCGGCAGGTTCCTTGAGTGCAGCACCCATCCATGTAAAAGTTGATTTTGCAGAAGTGATCTCACTTTCAATTTTGATGATCACCACCGGAATCACAGGAGTTTTGGCAATCGCTTTGAGCAAAGGTTTCGTCACCCCAAACTGG
>JBAXWR010000567.1:0-1619 GCA_037128295.1 Mariniphaga sp. | reverse complement strand
GTATTGCACAAAAAAAAGTAGTCCCAAAAACGGAAATTCCGTTTTTGGGACTACTTTTTAATATACTGATATTCAGTTAAATAAATGAATAATAATCCTTTTATGGGTGACTTTAAGGTTTCTGGTTTATACTGAAGTTGTATTGTGGGTTGTTTTCCGGTAGGCCACAGGGCTCATCCCCATCATTTTGCTGAAGACCCTGTAAAAGGTGGATTTTGAAGTGAAACCCGACTTTTCGGCGATATGGATAAAGCTCAGGTGGTCGTTGGCACAGTCAGACAGCAGGTGGCAGGCATATTTAACGCGCAGTTGGTTGACAAAATCGTGGAAATTGACCCCATATTCCTGATTGATCAGGATCGAGGCATATTTAACATTGGTGAGGAGCATTCCTGCGAGGTCGTTCACCGAAAATTCGGGGTTCAGAAAAGGTTGATTCTTTTCCATAATCGCCTCCAATTCATGCTTTAAGGCCATTTTCCTTTCATTTGCAAGGCGGTTTTCTGTTGACTGCCTCCATTCTTTTCCGCCACTTTTGACATACCTGGCGATCTCTTCGGAGAATTTTTTGATCGTCAGGTCACGCCTCCTCAACATCCGGTAGGCCAAAACAAGAAGCAGTAAAAGTGAAACAGTGATCCCTGCAATCATGATGTTTTTACGCTTCAAGGCTGCCTGGCTGATTTTTATATCATTTTCTTTTTTCAGAAGTGTATAATGGCCAAAAATGTTGGCTAGGAAAATCGCCTTTTCGTTGACCTCCTTACTGGTTTTCAATTCATGCAATTGACTGTTGATCTCATCGGCAATCTTCTGGTATTTAATACTTAATACTTTGTTATTCTGTTGATTAAAATAATTTGACAAGGAATCGGACGAAACTTTCATCAGGTGAAAATTTCTTTTTTTCGAGACCAGGTAAATCACAGAATCTGCGTACACCTCCTCATAACCTTTTACGATGTTCCCGCTGTTGTTCAACAAATCGAGCAGGTACATACGCGCCCTTGAATTTACAACATTTCCCTGCCGGATAATGCGCATAGCTTCCTGAAAATGGACTCGGCTGCTGTCGGTCATCCCCAACCTGTAATAGTACCGGTAAAACAACTCGTGTGTCTTGATCACCGTTCCGTTCAGACTGCCGGAAAGGACTTTATTGGTCAATAGCTCATCCTTTTTAAGTTCTGCAAATTTCGTTTCAAGTTGAAGCGATTTTTTCAGCAATGGCAGCACCTGGTTTAGCCTGCCAAGCTCCAATAAATATTCTGCCTGGTTATTGTAGTTAAAGGCCAACAGATAATGCCACCTCGTAAGAATATAGTCATCAGACTTTTGGAAATAGAGAAAGGCAGAATCGGGTTTGTGTTCCTCCTGGTAGGTGAACGCGATATTGAGCATACTCAATTGCCTTGGATGGTAATCCGTTGTATCGGAAACCATATTAAAAGCAAGCCTGTATAAGGTCCTCGCCTGTTCGTAGTACTCAAGTGAATAAAATACATTGCCCATATCTATAAATAGAAAGGGTGTATTGAAATAGCTCTCGCTCCTGTGGTCGATAAAAATCTTCATCGCTTCAGTCTGACAGTTTAAAGCCTTCACAAAATCGGGTTTGT
>JBAXWR010000566.1:0-1635 GCA_037128295.1 Mariniphaga sp. | reverse complement strand
GGGTACAAGGTGTTTATTACGGGGTCGAATGCTACAATGCTGAGCCGTGAGTTGGGAACCCACTTGACAGGCCGCTATGTTTATACGGAACTGTTCCCATTTTCGTTCAGCGAATTCCTAACGTTCAAACAAATAGAACCAAAGGAAAGCGATTTTTACAGTACTGAAGGCCGTCCGATGTTGATAGGCAACTTTAATTCTTTCTTTTTGTCGGGAGGTTTTCCGTTGTACCTGAAAGAAGGTTTGGATGATTATCTTAAATCGTTGTATGAGAGCATTTTGTATCGGGATGTACTGGTGCGGAACAAGTTGGTCAACGAAAAGGAGCTGCTCGGACTGGTCAATTACCTGGCGAGCAATGTTTCCAAGTTATCCTCCTATAATAGCCTTGCCAAAGTTTCAAACGTCAAAAATGCTTCCACGATCAGGAATTACCTTTCGTTCCTTGAGGATACCTATCTGATTTTTCAGGTGAGCAAGTTTGATTATTCGCTGAACAAACAAATCCAAAATCCCAAAAAGACCTACTTTATCGACAATGCCCTTGTCCGTTGCATTGGTTTTATGTTTTCGGAGGAACGGGGGCGGTTGCTTGAAAATATTGTTTTCCTTGAGCTTAGGCGCAGACGGGTTGAGATTTTTTACCATTCCAACAAGTTCGAATGTGATTTTGTGATCCGAAAAGGATTGACCATTGTCCAGGCTATTCAGGTGTGCTATTCTTTCGATACAAACGAAACACGGACCCGCGAAATCAATGGGATCAAAGATGCCATGAAAACCTATAAACTGAACGAAGGGTTGTTGTTGTTGTACGATTCACCGGAAGAAACGATTTCCGAAGACGGATTGACGATCCACATTTTGCCAGTCTGGAAATGGTTGCTGACAGCAGGGTAAATCACCATAATTTTGCCTATTTTAGCAACTTAAACACAACTGATATTTAAAACGGACTATGCCCACATTACACTGGATAGGGAAGGAGAAGGTGATCAACCACCATATGGAGGTGCCATTTAAGGTTTTGGACCATTCATATGGTTTCGACAATGGTGAACAATCTGATCGACAAACAAATAGCGGAAACAAAATCATCCATGGCGACAACCTTGAAGCCCTGAAAGCCTTGTTGCCCGAATATGAGGGGAAAATAAAATGTATCTATATCGACCCGCCCTACAACACCGGAAACGAAGGGTGGGTTTACAACGACAATGTCAATGACCCAAAGTTTAAGAAGTGGCTCCATTCGGTGGTCGGCAAAGAAGGGGAGGACCTGAGCCGGCACGACAAATGGCTCTGCATGATGTACCCACGCCTGAAACTGCTGCACAAGTTATTGGCCGAAGATGGTGCGATCTTTATTTCAATCGACGATAACGAACAGGCTAACTTGAAGTTGTTAATGGATGAGATTTTTGGGATAAGAAATTTCATAAATAACATAATTTGGCAGAAAAAGCATTCTCCCCAAGGAGATGCAACCTATCTTTCAAATATGCATGATTATATTTTGATTTATGCAAAGAGGTCTAAAAGTTACAAAGATGATCCTTCAGGATTTTCACTCTTCAAATTAGAAAGAACAGAAATTCAGGATAATAGATATAAAAACCCAGATAATGATATACG
>JBAXWR010000565.1:0-1642 GCA_037128295.1 Mariniphaga sp. | reverse complement strand
TCATTTCCAAAGAATTTGTTGGATCCACAACTCCTAACCGGGTTGGGGAGAAGCAGAACCGGGAGATGGCCGCCGCCGCAGCCATGAATGGGGCATGGTTCAATTGGTTTGGAAGGTTTGGAGGAACCGGCGATATGCCAGGGTATAAAAATGTTTATGAGGTACCGGCCAGACTTCAATTGGTTAGAAGGGTTGGGAATTGGGACAATCTGAATAATGTTCCGTTGACATCACGTTCCTGGGATGGTTCAGTTTATCAGAGCACATTAAGCCGCATAGATTCTACTGTAATTTACTCAACCCATACAGATAGCGGGAAAATATTTGCGGTCTGGCTTTCGGCGGAAGGTAAAATTGATTTGCCGAAGAAAGCAAAATTAGTTTCAGTTTTCAGGACCGACAGTCTGTTTGTGGAAACTTCAAATGGGAAGGACGACATTGAATTCGTTGATCATTGTGTTAAACTGATCAATAAGAATGGTTTAGGTAAAGGGTATATTCTCACGATCAAAAAGTAAGAAAAATGAAATCCACAATCTTTGTAATTATTACCGCCATTTGTTTAGGGGTTGGTAAATATTCAGCTTCGGCACAAGTTAAAAGGGATACCGTTAAAGTGCTTTTTGTCGGGAATAGTTACACCTATGTTGAAAACCTGCCTCAAATCGTTTCCATCCTTTCAGATGGATCAAAAACGAAGTTGATTACCCGGAAAAGTACCCTTGGAGGTGCAAAATTAAGTGAACATTGGAAAGGTGAGAGAGGTTTGAAATCAAAAGAAATCATCCAAAATCGGAATTTTGATATAGTTGTTCTTCAGGAACATAGCATGGGAACCCTTGTTGAGAAGGACAGTGTAAAAAAGTATGAAAAACTGTTCTGCGATTTTATTCGGGAGCATGGCGCGAAGCCCTATATTTATCTTACATGGGCAAGGGAAAACGCGCCTCAAAACCAGGATATTATCAATAAGGTTTTTACGGAAGTAGGGTCAGAAAACAAGGCAGAAGTTGTTCCGGCCGGAAAAGCTTGGGCTTTAGCCAGACAATGGCGTCCCGAAATCAAAATGTATGATGCTGATGGAAGCCATCCTTCCAAATTTGGGGCTTTCCTGACAGCCTGTGTTTTTGCAAAATCGATCTTGCATGAATTGCCATCCAGGATACCTAATACCTTCAAAATCCAGGACATTAATAATGAATCGGTTTTGTTGATGAGTGTCGATTCAGCAAATGTCTCTTTTTGCAGAAAGGTCGTTGAACAAATTGCGTCTGAAGAAATTAAATAAGATTTCTTCGGGTTTTTTATTACTCAGCCAAAATTGAAGGAAAGATGTAGCGTTTCATCTTATATCTTTAATTTTCAAGTCGCTAATAACGATTTCAATTTAGCAAGAATATTCAAACATAGATTTAGTGTCCGGGTGACTGGAAAGCGGTTATTCTTCGTGTGGGCATTTGCTCCAAGTCACCGGGACACTGCATCCTGGAGTTTGTTTTTCCTCTATAGATGACATTTGATGTGAAGTAAAGTCATATGGACTTCGGATTCTAAAGTATGTCTCTCTAAGATCAAACTACGCTGGGGGATTAAATCATTAAAAAACAGCATATTAAGATATAGCCAAGAATGGGTTAAACGT
>JBAXWR010000564.1:0-1646 GCA_037128295.1 Mariniphaga sp. | reverse complement strand
ATAGCCATTGTTGCACTGGGATTTGCTCTGGTTTACAATACAACAAAGATATTCCATATTGCCTATGCTGTACTATACACTTTTGCCCCATATATATTTTTCACCTTCCATACTAATCATGGGTTGAATTTTGGATTCGCAGCTATTTTAGCAATTATCTCAACCGTTTTACTAAGCATGATCATAGAGCTGGTCGTTTATCAACCATTACAAAGAAAAAAAAGTTCATTGAATCAGGTACTTATCAGTTCTATCGGAGTAATGATAATTGTTACAAATTTACTGGCTTTATTATACGGTAATGAAACTAAAATGATAAATCCAGGGATTTCCGGTTCTTTGTTAATTGGTAATGTACTTATTACAAATAATCAGATTATCCAGGTTTCTGTTAGCTTGTTTCTGATTATTTTATTTTTCCTATTCCTGAAGTACAGCAAATTTGGACTTGTTACCAGAGCTTTGCGTGATGATGAATACCTCAGTAAAGTCTTTGCCGTCAATATTCGTGGTTTAAGGTTATTAGTCTTTGGATTAAGCGGACTGTTTGCTGCTATTGGTGGATTATTGGTTGCTTATGATGTGGGAATTGATCCATATGTGGGGATGCCAATGCTGCTCAATGCTTTTGTTGCTTTAATTATTGGGGGTGCTGGTAAATTTTATACTCCTGTGATTGGTGCATTTGTCATAGGAATATTACAATCATTGACTATATGGCAGTTCAGCGCTAACTGGTGTGAAGCCATCACATTTGTTTTACTTATTTGTTTTTTAATATTCAGGCCGCAAGGTTTGGCCGGAGAATTACAAAGGGAGGTTTAAAGAATGAATTATGTCCTGCACATATTGATCATGATCAATATATATATCATTCTTACTACAAGTGCGAACTTGGTGGTAGGTATGGTCAATCTGCTTTCTGTTGGCCAGGCAGCTTTTTATGGTATTGGCGCTTATGTGACATCTTTAGCACTTATAGTACTTGGCCTACCCTTGTTCCCTTCTATCCTGCTTTCTATGTTGGTTACAGCTTTCTTAGGTTTTGTTATTGGGATTATTTCTCTCCGTTTAAAAGGTGATTATTTTGTCTTGGCAACCCTTGGGTTTCAGATTATAATTTACACAATATTATATAATTGGATTTCAGTTACTAAAGGGCCTTATGGTATTCCCGGAATACCTGCACCGGAGATTCTTGGTTTTATCAAAATTTCAGGAATATATGGATTCTTTATTTTAAGCCTCATTCTGATGGTTTTTGTGATTTTTGTTTTTTTTCGCTTGATTCATTCACCATTTGGCAGGGCATTGAAGGGAATTCGTGATGATGAAACTGCCATGCTTGCTCTTGGCAGGAATACCGCTCAACTTAAAACACAAGCATTTACGATTGCATGCGCATTCACGGCTATAAGTGGGTTCCTGTTTGCCTCATATATTACTTATATTGACCCAACTTCATTTAATCTCGATGAGTCCATTTTTATTGTTTCAGCCGTTCTGATTGGCGGAACAGGTAACATTAAAGGCCCGGTAATGGGTGCTGTATTCGTTGTGATTCTCCCGGAACTTCTTAGATTTGTTGGATTACCTGATAATATTGCTGCCAATATGCGATTGATCATTTATGGATTTGCATTATG
>JBAXWR010000563.1:0-1680 GCA_037128295.1 Mariniphaga sp. | reverse complement strand
CATTCAAATGTACGCAGTGTGGACGGTGCGCAACATCCTGCGTAATGACCCCATCCGCAGTAAAATGCGTCCATGCCTATAATCTTTGTGGTTATTGCGACCTGTGTGGTGGCTATCTGAAACCCGATGCCAACAAACGTTCAACAGCTGCCGAAAATCAGCTTTGCCCCACAGCGGCAATTCAACGCCGATTTATCGAAGAACCTTATTTTGAATATGTTATCAACGAAGATCTTTGCATCGGCTGTGCAAAATGCGTAAAAGGTTGTACAGCATTTGGAAATGGTTCATTGCATATGCAGATTATCCAGAACAGGTGTTTGAATTGCAACGAGTGTTCCATTGCCCGTTTGTGCCCATCACAAGCTATTGCACGCCAGAAAGCAAGCAAACCCTATAATGTGAAGGGCAGTTTTACCAGGAAGAAGGCATAAGTTAAAATGGGTCAATTTTAAAATGAGGACAGTTGCAATAATTTATAATCTATTGAATGATAATTCTTTGCAATAATTTGGACAATACTACCAAAAGAGTAGGTACAAGCACAAAAAAACGTCTGTGTTCAACCTTTCGTAGTAGTACAAATGTGAATACCGACTTCGATAAAAACATTAATATAAGTCTCGAAATACGCTAATTACAAATGTCAATTGTCACAACAAGCTGAATTAATGTACTATAAATATTGATTACTTACAAATGTAAACTACATATTCCATAATTTAGGGCATCTTTCATGAATTTTGGAAACAAAAAAATAAGATTTTTTAGATGAAAAACTTGATAAAAATATCGCTCCTTCTCTCTTTTCTGATTTTCAGTATTGCGGGAATGGCTCAAAAACAAAGGTTCCCTAAACCGGAATTCGGGAACGGTTATACTCAACCTAGCCCGATTACTCCCGAGCCTCGCATACTGGCTTTGGAATATGTTGACGTTTTAATTCTAGTGCTTGTGATCTCTTTGGCAAGCTGGCTGGCCATCCGGAAACGGTCGCGGAAACACTTGCTCTGGTTATCTGTTTTTACATTGCTCTATTTTGGGTTTTATCGTGATGGCTGCATCTGTGCCATTGGATCCATCCAGAATGTAGCCCTAACGATTTTTGATCCGGGATACGCCATATCCATCTCCACATTGCTTTTTTTCCTGATCCCTTTGGTCTCGACCCTCTATTTTGGGAGAACTTTTTGTGCAGCAGCCTGTCCCCTAGGAGCAGTTCAGGATTTGTTGATCGTCAAACCAATTACGCTGCCCGAATGGCTACGTAAAACTTTGGGGCTTCTTCCATATCTTTATCTTACACTAGCGATTTTATTTGCGGCAACGGGCACCGATTTTATCATCTGCCGCTACGACCCTTTTGTTGGAATTTTCAGGATGGATGCCGAATTTCACATGGTTGTGCTTGGCATTGCATTCGTACTGATGGGAATGTTTGTGGCGCGGCCCTATTGCCGATTCTTATGCCCATATGGTGTTTTACTCAACTGGATGTCAAGGTTTTCGAAATATCACCTCGCAATTACCCCGGCAGCCTGTATCCAATGTAAATTGTGCAGCGATTCCTGTCCCTTTGATGCCATTAACTTTCCAACCGATGAGAAGCAGGCCAAAAAGACAACCTGGGGTGTCAACCGCTTCATGATCTATTCAATCCTGATCCCTGTCTGGATCTTG
>JBAXWR010000562.1:0-1710 GCA_037128295.1 Mariniphaga sp. | reverse complement strand
CATACTGTGTATTTGTACGAGTATCGTTGTTGGTGACAAGCTTTCCGGAATTCAAATTCAAGGTTTTTGTGCTGTCGGGATGAGGCTGATAAATGAAACCCAAATGCGGCACCCCGAATTCAACAATGGTTTTTGTCAGACGCGGATCCCGATTTTTAAATGGATTTCTTGGATCGTAAAGTGGTGATTTATCAATTGTTAAACCATCCTTGCAAAGATAGGAACAGAAAAGATCCCATGATGGATTCTGGTTTCCGAAGCCTCCGGCATTCCTGGTAAGGGTTTGCTGAACAAAGTAGGAATCGAAAATAGAGTTTAAGGCAACAGATCTTGGCATTAAGAAAATCGACTCAATCGAATTCTTGGTAGATGCCAGAAAGTAAGTGCTCCAATCAGTCGCAAGTTTATAAACACCAAGGTCCATACAAGCTTTTGCAGCGGTACTTGCTGTTGCGAAATCACCCATATAAAGGGCAATGCGCGCTTTCATAGCCAGTGCAGCACCCTTTGTTGCCCTTTGCATGGATGCAGCAGGATAAGTAGTTGGTAATTTACTGGCTGCAAAATCAAAATCGTCATAAATGCCTTTGAGAATCACTGTTTTGCTTGTCCTCCCAACGAGAAATGCTGAATCCAATGGTAGGACCCTGGTGGTATAGATGACATCCCCAAAATGGGTAATCAGGTCACTGTACCTGCAAGCCCTGATAAAATGCGCCTCACCGGCGTACTGGTCGAGTTTGGCAGTCGAAATTGCACCAACTGCCCTTGGCAAACTTGCCAGAATGGTATTTGTCCTTGAAATCGATTTGTAAGAATTTAGCCAAAGATTTGTAACAGTCCCGGATTGACCGGTCATTGTATTTCCTGTTACTTCGCTCTGTAATGCCCTTTGAATCTGATCATCGGTGTTAAAATCATTGTCCTTGAACCAGAAGATCTCCCTGTAGCAATCGTTGAGAGCCATTGTTATTTCAGTTTCGTTACTGTACCAACTTGTACTTGATCCTGACGACAGAGGATTAAGATCCAGTTTTGAACATGCTGTTACAACGAACAGACTTAAGAATAGTGATATTATTATTCTATTTTTCATTGCTTTAGCTTTTTTAAAATTTAACAGATACACCAAAAATGAAGGTCATGGTAATAGGATAGCCTGATTCTGAAACTTCAGGGTCCCATCCCTTTGGATAATGACTGTGACAAAATGCATCAGAAACGGTGGAATAGAGCCTCACGCTTTGAAGTTTAACTTTTTCAGTCAATAAAGATGGAATTGTATAACCCAATGTGATGTTCTTTAACCTGAAATAGGATCCGTCGAACATCCAGAAATCTGACATCACGTAGTTGTTTGCTCCAGCAGCATTCTCGCTTAACCGAGGATAAACGGCTGCTAAGTTTTGTTCGGTCGTATTGTTGTTGCTCCAGAATTTTCCTTCGATGATGGTGGGCACTGCTGTCCAGGCAACGTTCAATGGCCGTACCGCTGTTGCAAATACCCTTGCATTTTGTTTACCCACACCCTGAAATACTACACCAAGGTCAAAATTTTTGTAGTCAACGGTAAAATTACCTCCATACATGTATCTTGGCAACGATCCTCCAAGGCGGACACGGTCGTATTGAGCAGAGATCAACCCATCAGGTACTCCAGCGGGGCCACTGATATCCTGGTATTTGATATCACCAGGTGTAGAATTGGCA
>JBAXWR010000561.1:0-1739 GCA_037128295.1 Mariniphaga sp. | reverse complement strand
CCTTTTTCGTCAAAATAGTAAAGTTCATCAAACCTTTTTCGAAGGTGCAGGAAAACCAGATTTTCAAGTTTTCGTCCGAGGTCTTCAGTAAAAGTGTTTGAAATAACAGTTACCAGGCCTAAATCAACGGCATAAATTTTTCGTGGATTGATTAATTGGGCCTTTGTAGAGTAACTGAACATTGGCAGAAAACTAATTAAATAGCAAAGTTCCAAATGTGAAAACCAGCTCAAAATAGTACTCGTTGCTCCAATCGAAAGGGGTTGCCTGAGTTTAGTTGCTGTAACCCGATTCCCAATATTGGAAAACAGATAAGAGGCCAGGCGATGCAAGCTTTTAACATCTTTTATTCCGTAACGCGCTACAATATCCCTGTTGAGTATATCTTCAAAAAGGGTAACCAATTGATCTTCATCTTCAGTTTTTAAAAATCCTGGAAACCCACCTAACCGAACATAAGTTTCTAAACTTTCTTTAGTTGGGGTCAATGCTCTGAAATTTAAAAATTCACTGTATGAAAAAGGGAATAGTTCCTGTGAAATGTGACGTCCGGTAAGTCTTGTTCCTAATTCTTTGCTTAATAATGATGCGTTTGACCCAGTGATCACTACCTTATAGCCTTCATCAAGCTTTTGTCGGATATACATTTCCCAGCCTTCAACCAATTGTAATTCATCAAAGAATAGGATCGTTGCTCCTTGTTTATCAATAATATTGTCTAACCTTGAGAAATCTAAAAGTGAAAATTCGTACAATTGAGGCGTATCGAAATTGAGAAACAATACTGTCTCGTTGTCCATCCTTTTTAACATCTGCAACAAGAGGGTGCTTTTCCCGCATCTCCTGACCCCAGATATAACCAAAGCATGTGAAGACAGGCTCTTAGTAGCAGGAATCAGTTCCCTTTGCAGCCCCGGATCTTTTTTGGATAAGCGTTGTTTTTGCTGCGCTATCAGATTTTCTATTGTACTTTCAAGTATCATGTCAACAAATTTGTTTGCTGTAAAGATACAATATTGTTTGATTGAATCAAACAATATTGTATTCTACAAAAATACAAAAAATTGATTTCTGGGTTTATTAACAGAAAGCGCAGTTGTACAATTTGCGCTTCCTGTTAATGATCTTTAAATGATTATAATAATGCCTTTAATTCAGATTAATAACCCGGATTCTGAGTAAGATTTTTATTTCCCAGAAGCTCGGTTGTTGGCAATGGCCACAAGTACTGCCTGTTTTTGTCAAATGTTTTGGGTGTCAGCAATTTGATCATACCTGCAGCGTACCATGCAGAAAAATCGGGTAGATCCTGATTGTCAAAGGCTGGGATTCCGTGGAAAAACCAGAGCCCTTTTCTTATAATTTTGGCCCTTAGGTCAACCGGATCCAACATGCCATAACTTGCCTTGTTCAAGACTATTTCAGCAATTCTCCAACGAATAATATCCATATACCTCAGGTTCTCGGCTGCGAACTCCATGCGGCGCTCTGAGCGTAGAATCCTTCTCAATTTTGATTGGTCTGTTTCAGAAATAACAGGATAAGAGGCAGTTGCAGATTTATCAACACCATAAGCCCTTGCCCTGACCATATTCATTGCATCGAAAACAGACTGATCGATCGAATTCAGTTCAATCTTGGCCTCAGCATAGATTAAAAGGACATCAGCATACCGGATGATCACATTATCCGGATCAATTTTCATCGTGATCCAACTGGCATCAACACCTTTTTTGAAC
>JBAXWR010000560.1:0-1759 GCA_037128295.1 Mariniphaga sp. | reverse complement strand
AAACCCACTAAATCTTTTAATGATTACGAAAAGTATGTTGGATCCAAAGCCGAACAATTAGATCCTGGAGAAATGATTGATTTGGATGATCTGGTTACTATCACATGTCTGGCCTCCAATGAGCGTGTCACGACAGATTCTTCAGTCGGCAAAGGAAAAGATGAAAATGATAAAAGTATAGTCTTGCTGCTCCAATTTGGCGATTTCGGATATTTTACCGGAGGTGATATCGCTTTTAGTACCGAGAGAAAGATTGCAGAAAAAAACCTGGTGACGGATGTGGATGTTTGCAAGGCCGATCATCATGGTTCACATCTGAGTTCTGATTGCGATTTTATGACATCGTTAAATCCGACAGTAATTATTATATCGAATGGTTCAAAAGACAAGTATCAACATCCAAGGAAAGTAACATTGGACTGTTATGACCAACTCCCATCCCACCCAGAAGTATTACAAACCAATAAATATCTTGGTAAGGGAAACGATGCAGGAAATGTTCCCGACCAATATATTGCCGATCCCGAATTGACAGATGAGGATGGGACTATCCTGGTTGATGTGAATCTGCCTCAAAATCAATACGATGTCAGATACCGGGATATAATAATGAAATTCCCGATAAAAAAAAGAAGCCAGAAGCATTGAAATGAAATTTCGCTCATACAATTTAATCATTTTGAGAAGAAAGATCTTTAATTAACCTTAACTCCTTTATGATGCGTTCATCCAGAGATTTCGTTCGTTTTGGAAAATCATGCGTTTCACCATAAACAGTTGACAGTTTTATAGGCATTTGATAATTACAACCACATTCCTGTATTTGGTCCCAGGTTATAATTTCATTAAAATTCATTTTTACATTTGCTTCACCACGGCGAAATCCTGGTCTGGAAACATATTGTTGACTAACAAGGGCAATCATGTGGACATTAACCTGAGGCAAATTTAATCCCTTGTGGCAAACCTTGATAGCCTCCTTGTCAATAGTGAATTCTTTCATTTGCTTGCTTGTCATGCCTTTTGCCGCCTTCGCTTCAATGATAATGATATCTTTTGGCAGAAATATGCAAAAATCAAAAGTCCGCTTCAGAAATCCTTTGATCAATTTCTTGTTATCAAATCTGCCCGCGGAAGGAAGTTCATAATGAAAAATCAGATCCCGGTAATAACACACTTCAATCCCTATTTCGTAGTCCTTTCCATTGAACTCTTCTGCTAAGAGTAAGTTACAGTAATTGATTAGCCAGTTTATAAACTGGCTTTCCGTTCCATTCATCTTTAATTGTAGAAAAAGATCAATGCAGAAATACCTTTCTTCTCTGGATAGATCCTTCCAGCTTTTGTTGTATAAATAGTCAAATCCCATATGATATTGTTTTTATTTTGCTTAAAATCTTCACCATCGCCATCGTATCCATTTGACAATAATCCAACAACGCCTTGCGGGTAGCCTTCACTTTCTCCTGGTCGTTTTCATAGTATAGCTGCATAAAAGAAAGGCTGGCCGTTCCGCCATCCTTCACCTCCAAACCGGAGTAGGAATGGTCGGGACACAATGCTGGGAGAACCTCTTTTATTGAATAGGAACCCTGCATTTTCGGATCATAGTACCATGATTGTTGAAATGGGGTCATCAGGTCAAACAGCCGGGCTTCAATTGATAGTAAAACACCTTCAAATTCGGGGAATGCTGCAGCCATCTCCCTCAAGCGGGCGGCTTCGAACCCTTTGTTGTAGGCCAGGATCATCCCCTGGC
>JBAXWR010000056.1:0-33440 GCA_037128295.1 Mariniphaga sp. | reverse complement strand
AGGTTTTAAAAGCCATATTTCGCAAAATAGCCTTAGTAACCAAGAATAACCAAATTTACCCAAGCCTTATTCCCTTATTTTGCGACCATTTACCACTCAAATTCATTAACTAACTTATTATTAATTTATGGTTCATGAGTTCTGAATATCAGATAAATAAATTATTTCAATATATTTCTAAATAGTTCTATGTCAAATCAATACAGTATGAAGCAAAACATTTCAATTTTATTTCTTTTTATTTCAATTATCTCCTTTTCCCAAACCCGAAATTCAAAAAACGCCATCATCCAGGAAGAATTCATCTTTCCTTTTCAGAATGAACATGTTCATGGTAGCAGTCTTGTCCAGCTTCCAAATGGGGACCTTCTGGCTTGCTGGTTTCAGGGCAGTGGGGAACGGACTGCTGACGATGTACGTGTGATGGGTTCCAGAATGAAAAAAGGGACAAAAACCTGGTGTCCACCTTTTTTGATGGCCGATACCAAAGGGATACCAGATTGCAATCCTGTTCTTTTTCTGAACAAAAAAGGGAAGTTGTTCTTGTTCTGGGTTGCCGTACTTGCCAACAAATGGGAGGATGCTGTATTAAGATTCAGAACCTCTACCAATTATTCTGGGAACGAGGCGCCTGTATGGGAATGGCAGGACAATATTTTCCTGAAACCTGATGACCGTTTTGTAAAAGAGGTGGAGAAAAAATTCAAAGAGATGCCCGAAAACGAGGCTGGGTGGGCTGCATTCGCCCCAAAATACGACGATATGATCAAGGAGGCAAGCAAGGATTTGATGAAGAGAAGCGTAGGCTGGATGACACGGATCCCTCCGATTACCCTTGAATCTGGCAGGATATTGCTTCCCCTTTACTCGGACGGATTGAATTTCTCAATGGTAGCAATTTCAGATGATGATGGTTCAACCTGGAGGCCAAGCCTTCCGATCGTAGGTCGCGGTCCGATTCAACCTGCCCTGGCAGTCAGAAAAAATGGCGATATCGTTGCTTATATGCGCGACAGTGGCGATGCGCCAGCAAGGGTCCATATGAGCATTTCCTCGGATAATGGGGAGAGCTGGTCTTATTCACAAAAAACTTCCATTCCAAACGAAGCAAGTGTCGAAATCCTTGTATTAAATGACGGGAAATGGGTATTTTTGGGAAATGACATTAATGATGGCCGTTACCAATTATCCCTTTTCATTTCGGATGACGAAGGGATAACCTGGAGGTGGAAAGAATTAATTGAATATCAGGGAGATAAAAAAGGAAGTTTTTCATATCCATGTTTGATCCAAACCGCTGATGGTCTTGTGAATTTCACTTACTCCTATGCAATGGGAGAAGGGAAGAAAACGATCAAACATGTGGTCCTTGATCCCAAAAAGATTGTGAAGTAAACATAGGAGATTGAAAAATGAATGACGAGAACCCTGGCAGGGTTCAACTTGAATAACCATGGGTGGTCCGTGAGCCATGTCGAACGGTGAAACCCATGGAACAAAACATACGCACAGCATGCAACCCTGAATAGGGTTGAACGTTGTAAAATATATCTGTATAATCAATTATTAAAAGGACATCCCATGAATACTAAAGAGATTTCAATCCATGACCACGAATTCTCGAATTGGCTCAATTCCAATTATTTCTATCTATTTCTACTTATTTCCACGTTTTTATTCCCGTCACCCATTATGGCCCAGCAATCAATTAAAACCATAAATAAAATAAACCCTCAAAATAAGAATTGGGCCGAAAAACTAGGATACCCCCAGGGAACAAAGGTGCTGCTCCTGCACATGGACGATTCCGGAATGTGTCCTGAAGCCAATTCAGCCGTTGAACGCTACATCACAAACAATCAAATCATGTCAACTGCGGTGATGATGCCCTGTCCCTCAGCCAAAGACTTTGTAATCTGGGCGAAAAGTCACCCAAAAGCCGATGTTGGCGTACACCTGACTTTAACGAGCGAGTGGAAAACCTACCGTTGGGCTTCGGTTACAGATCCAACAAAAGTCCCAGGATTGATTGATCCCGAAGGAAAACTCTGGCACGAAGTGGTTCAGGTGGTCATGCATGCTTCTGCAAAAGAGGTGGAAACAGAAATCCGTGCCCAGATCGATAAAATCAAATCCATGGGGTTCACACCTAGTCACATCGATACCCATATGGGAACTCTATATGGATCAGCTGAATATGTCAAAGTATTTTTAAAAGTCGCACAGGAATACCATCTGCCTGCCAATGTGATCAATCTTTCGGTTCCGGCAGTTGCCGAGAAATTTAAGAAGGAAGGTTATCCGATCAACGATCAGGTAATCGGTCTTGTCGGTGATTACAAATTGCCGCAGCTTGACAATTTCTCAAGCGTTCCATCAGGGCAAACTTACGAAGAGAAACGCGCTAATTTTTTTAAACTTGTTAAAGGCCTCGATGCCGGACTTACTGAGATTATTTTTCATCCTGCAACTTTGTCCGACAATTTAAAATCTATCACCAACTCCTGGCAGCAACGGGTTTGGGAAGGAGAGTTGTTTGCAGACCCTAAAGTTCAGCAATTCTTTAAAGACGAAGGGATTGTGATTACCAACTGGACTGAGATTATGAAGAGGTTTGAGCAGAAATGAACCTTCTGGCATTGTGGAAAGGCGGCTGGCTTCTGGCGGCTGGCAGGTTTGATACTGGCAATTGGCGACTGGCAACTGGCAGGCTTCATATTTTGTTCAGTATTTTTTAATTTTGAAGTATTGGATTAAAGATGTCCAAAATGTCAAAATAGTCTAATTTCCACCGTCTTAAAATAACCAAATTTAGATTTACAATGATCTAACTCTTGGAATTAAAAATATCTTTGTTAAACAAACAGCCAGACGCCAGTTGCTAGCTGCCAATCGCTTTTCCAATTAGACTAAATAATTAAATATGAAATACATAGTTCATTTTTTCGACAAATGCCTTTTAACCCTTTTATTGATTGCCATGGTCTTTACTTCCACCGCTCAAACCAGAATTGAAGGGTTGCTTTACCTCGATAAAACGCCGGTTTCGATTGAGATCGACAAAGGTAAGATCGTTAGCATTACCAGAATCGAAAAGCTCTCCGATGAAAGTCACCCTGCCTATGTTGCTCCCGGTTTGTTCGACAACCAGGTGAACGGTTTTGCAGGTGTCTCCTTTTGCTTTGCAGGTGGTGTACTCGACAAGGCCGGGGTGATCAAAGCCACGCAGGAACTCTGGAAGAAGGGTGTGACGACTTATCTGCCAACACTGACCACAAATAGTCAGGAAGTGCTGGTTAGAAATTTTGCAATCCTTGCCAATGCGAAAAATGACAAGGCGTTGCATGGGTCAATTCCGGGATACCATCTCGAAGGTCCGTACATATCGCCTGTGGACGGGTATCGTGGTGCCCACCCTTTAAAATATGTGAGAAAGCCCGACTGGAACGAATTTATGCAGATGTATGAGGCTTCCGGGAAGGGGATACTCACTGTGACAGTAGCACCCGAAGTTGAAGGTGCGATGGAATTTATCAGAAAATGCACGGAACTCGGTATCATAGTAGCTCTTGGGCATCACAATGGGACAAAAGCTGATGTGGATCAGGCAGTCCTGAACGGGGCGAAAACTTCGACCCATCTCGGTAACGGTTGTGCCAATATGATCAACCGTCATGCCAATCCTTTATGGTCCCAATTGGCAAACGATCAGTTGATGGCAAGCATTATTTGCGACGGGTTCCACCTGCGCGATGAAGAAATTCAGGTTTTTTATAAAGCAAAAGGGCTTGAGAGAACAATCATCACTTCTGATGTGACAAATTTTGCATCGCTGCCTCCGGGGCAATACAAGAACGAAGATGGGGAAACGATCGAACTGACCAAAGAGGGAAGGCTCTGGTTGCCGGTACAGAATGTCCTGTACGGTTCAGCCTCACCCATTTCGAGAGGTGTTGCACGGATCATTGGCATCACAGGTTGTTCGTTGGGTCAGGCAATCCGGATGGCAAGTACAAATCCTGCAAAATTGTATGGACTAAATGATCGTGGTATGATCGCCCCAGGTAAACGCGCCGACCTGATCCTATTTACAGTTGGGGAAAACGACCTGAACATCATAAAGACTTATGTCGAAGGTGAACTTGTTTATGAGGCTAAATAGTGCCACAAAAAATGTTATGGGATTAATTGAATTTATCGTTCTAATTTATAGCGGCTTGCAACTGGCGGCTGGCGACTGGCAGTTCAACTTCGAAGTTTATTCAGGAGGAATCTAAGGTGACTGGCTTCTGGCGACTACCTTCTGGCGGCTGGCTTCTGGCTCCTTCAAAGTTTATTCAGAAGCGAACTAAAGCGGCTGGCAACTGGCTACTAGCGGCCATAGAGTTTAGTGGGAAATCCTAATTTTAATTCGGATTAAAATTGATTTCTTCTAATTAAACTTTGAAGGTGAAAAGCCAGCCGCCAGTTGCCAATCGCCAGCCGCCAGTTGCTAGCCGCCAGCCGCGTTCTTAAATTACTCAAACATTCTAAAATAATAAATGCTCCAATGAACTACACAAACCCGAAGATTGGCAATTACCGTTACCGGATTCTTGCATTGGTTTTTATGGCAACTACCATCAATTACTTCGACCGGAGTATTGTGGGGGTAATGGCACCTTTGCTGCAAAAGCTTTTCGACTGGACCAACAAAGACTATGCGGCCATTATGGTCTCATTTAAAGTAGCTTATGGGATCGGAGTGCTGTTTATGGGGGGCATTATTGACAAGCTCGGTACAAAAAAAGGTTATACCATTTCGATTGTCATCTGGAGCATTTTTGGGATGTTACATGCTGTAATCCGACCTGCCTTTGGTCTGATCGGTTTTATTGTGGCGCGGTTCGGTTTAGGGATTGGCGAGTCGGGAAATTTTCCCGCAGCGATAAAGACGGTGGCAGAATGGTTTCCAAAGAAAGACCGTGCCTTTGCCACCGGTATTTTTGATGCCTCTACAAGTGTAGGGGCGATACTGGCACCTTTTATTGTTGGTGCGATCGTTTCTGTTGAGGGGCATAACTGGCAAATCCCTTTTTTATTTACCGGAGTACTGAGCGCCATCTGGGTGTGGTTATGGCTCACTACCTATCAGAAACCGGAGGACCACCCAAAGTTGTCAAAGGGGGAGCTGGCATACATCAACAGCGATTCGGCAGAGGAAAACATTGCACCGATTCCATGGATAACCCTCTTCCCGAAGCGTGAAACATGGGCTTTTGCTTTGACTACAGTTACTGATGGTGTCTGGTGGTTTTACCTTTTCTGGGGTGCAAAATTTCTGGCGGTACAATTCGGGGTTGACATTCAAAATATCGGTGTGCCATTCCTGATCATCTTTTTGATGGCAGATTTTGGAAGCCTGTTTGGAGGATATATTTCGGGGTCGCTGATCAAAAAAGGGTGGACCATCAATATGGCACGGAAAATTACAATGCTGGTTTGTGCGATTATCATTTTGCCGGTAGCCTTCGTGCCAGTGATCGCAAATAAATGGCTGGCCGTTTTCTTAATTGGCTTGGGTGCTGCCGGACATCAATCGTGGTCGATCAATGGTTATACCCTGGTTTCGGATGTCTTTCCTAAGAAGGCAACCGCCTCAGTTATTGGGATTGGTAAGATGGTCGGGGTCGCTGTTGCCATTCTTGCCGACATTGCTTTGGGGGCGGTCCTCGATACCGCAAACAACTCAGGTTATTTCTGGGCTTTTGTGATTGCAGGTTTGTCGTACCTGATTGTCCTGATTTTTGTCCATTTGCTGATGCCAAGGATGACACCGTTGGATGATAATTTGGAGTATATTTTGGAAAAATGATATGAATTTAAGGTACGTTTTCATCCTTCTGACTTCAATAACTCCTTTGGTTACCTATTCACAAGATAGGGTGAATAAACAAGAGATTTATCGGAATTGGATCGAAGATGAAAGAACATATGGATACAAAAATCAGTTTGATTCGTTGACAGTCAGGTTTATTGATAACTTAAAGAATTCAGGTGTAGACACGATTGGCGTATTTAAGTCCGAATCTGTCGGGGCAGTTACAACCGATTCTTGTAGGTGTGGGTTAATTCCATGGGACACCTGTGTTCAGTGGGTTAAAAATGGAATTTCCTTTCATCAAAAGATAACCAAATGTTGTGAATTCAGACCCATAAAAATTGAAAGTTCTGCCCTGATCCGGTATTATGTGAATTGTAAGACCGAAATTGACAAAAGCAGAATCCTTCCTGTTATTACGGGGGCTTATAGAAATCAAAAAGGTCATTTGATTTTTGAAATGATTGTGGTCGATCACACCACCCACTATACGATATTTTGTGATCTGAATGGACATTACAGGTTAATTAAATTTCAATCAGAGTACCTTACCAATGAAAATAACATCTTCTACAAAGAGAATAATCAATCGATCATCAATAGTTGGAAAGAAATTATTAAATCCCAAATCTCCGAACTTGACAATTGAAAATCACTATAAGGAATATTTCTTTTTTTTTAATTTTATGAAATTTTAATATCAAATTAAATATCAACACATTATGGAAATAATTATTTCAGAATCCAAACAGGAACTTGGAAAAATCGCGGCAACTCAGGGTGCTGCCATGATACAGAAAGCAATCGCAGAAAACGGCAAAGCCAATATCATCGTGGCAACAGGTGCTTCACAGTTTGAGATGTTGGAAGAGCTTGTGAAAGCCGAAATCGACTGGAGTGTTGTAACTGCCTTTCACCTTGACGAATACATTGGCCTTCCTTTATCGCATCCTGCATCGTTCCGGAAATACCTTAAAGAACGTTTTGTCGATCTGGTCAACTTGAAAGCATTTAACTATGTGAATGGCGAAGGTGATCCAGCCGAAGAGTGCAAGCGACTTGAGAAAATCATTGCTGAACATCCGATCGATGTGGCGTTTGTGGGAATCGGTGAAAACGGACACCTTGCATTCAACGATCCACCTGCCGATTTTGAAACAGAGGACGCGTACCTGATTGTGAATCTTGACAAGGAGTGCCGGTTGCAACAGATGGGTGAAGGTTGGTTCCCAACTTTTGATGATGTACCAAAACAGGCATTAAGCATGTCGATCAGGCAGATCATGAAATCAAAGGCCATTATCTGCACTGTTCCCGATCTCCGCAAAGCAAATGCAGTAAAAAACACACTCGAAAAACCGGTTTCCAATCTTGTCCCGGCTTCCATTTTACGGACCCATTCCGCGACCTGGCTTTATCTGGATCAAGCAGCAGCTTCATTATTAGGTTAATGCAGAGACAAAGGAGTAAAAGTATCATTTTGGGTACGGTCAAAAGCACCGTAGGTGTGAAATATTTGTAGAGAAAAGGTAACATCTTCCAGCAATAAGGCGCAATCGCTTAGTTTCAAAAATGAACAATAGACCGATGCGCCGCAAAGCAAAAGTTGTTCAAGGTTGACAAAAAATCTCAAATTTATTTGGATTGCGTGTTATATTATTCTAACTTTGTGTTAGAATAATATAACATTTTGAGCCATGAAAAAGACATTGTTGATTTTTATTGTAGCACTCCTTGTTTTGGTTTCCATTCTATTCTGGGTTTTCAACATTCAAAAACCGTTGAACGCAATTGAGATTGGTATGATTCTCATTCCATTAATCCTTGTCGGTTTCGCATTGTTCATTGGTTTCAGGAATTTGGGAAGTACCATCAGAAAAGAACCTGTTGAGGATGAGCTTTCAAAGAAGGTGATGACCAAAGCCGCCTCGCTCTCTTTTTACATTTCGCTCTATCTTTGGTTGTTCGTGATGTACATCAGCGACAAAACCACAATGGAGCCTCACAGCCTGATCGGTGCCGGGATTGCCGGTATGGCCCTTGTTTTCCTTTTGAGTTGGATTGGGATCAAAATATTTGGATTACCACATGAATAACAGGATCAAGGAACTCAGGGCCAAATACGATTTGTCACAACTCGATCTGGCCCAAAAAGTTGGGGTGCGGCGCGAAACGATTGTCTTCCTCGAAAAAGGGAAGTACAACCCCTCCCTGAAATTGGCTTATGATATTTCAAAAGCTTTTAACCTTCCGATAGAATCCGTCTTTATTTTTGATGGGATAGAATAACATCTTTTAATTATGTGGTTTTTGCAATTTTTGTCCAACCACAAATGATTTAATTATCCTTGGCGAAAGGTGGTTTTTTGTTACTTTTGCCTTGCCTTTGAAATTTCATAATTGAGGTTTTTTGTCCATCATAATAATTTGAGATGCTCAGGCACTTCTATTCTTTTTAAGTTTTGAATAGCAAGATATCTGAAAATTCTAATTTTAATAATTATGGGTGAATCTCCAAAAATATCAATTATTATTCCTGTGTATAACGTTCAGGAATACTTAAATAGTTGTATAGACAGTATTCTTAATCAATCATTTACAGATTTTGAATTAATCCTGATTGACGATGGGAGTACCGATGGGAGTGGTGACATATGCAATGACTATCAGGGGAAAGACTTCCGTATCAGGGTTATTCACCAAAGTAATTTGGGCGTTTCGTCAGCCAGAAACAGAGGTATTGACGAAGCCAAAGGTGAATACATCTGTTTTATTGATTCTGATGATTTATTACGGGATACTTACCTCGATGATTTTGGAATTTCCGAAAATATCCCATTTGATACAATTTATATTCAAGGTGTCAATGATCTCGTGAATGGAACCATCACAAGAAATGAGCACTTATCTTTTAGCGACAATTACTTTGTTCCGGCTCTTAATACTGAAATAGAAAAAATTGGATTATTTCACAATGGATACATATACAACAAACTCTATAATAAATCATTGATTGATAAATATTACATTAGATTTAACCCGGAACTAAATAAGAACGAAGACCACATTTTCAATTTAGATTATTTTATGTACATAAAGTACATTCAGGTATCCTCTCAGGCAAGCTATATATACAGGCATCGAAGTGATTCTTTGAGAAGGAAACAGCATCCATATAGCCAATGTGAACTGATACTGAGATTACTGTACCAAAATTCAAATAGATTAATCACTAAATTTTTCATCTGCGGGGATTATGAAAATAAATTGCACCTTTTTTCTTATGCTTTTTTAAAGTGGACTGTATATTCAATATATAAACCTCAATTTTATATGCCCAGAAAGGAAAGAATCAGATGTTTGAAAGATGTCTTTGTGCATTACAACTTCCTTTTTTCAATTGGCAGGAATAGTTTCAAATCTAATCTTCTTCTCAATTCTCAAATGCCTTTATTAATGGACTCCATCTATTTTCCTTTCTTCCAATGCCGGCATATTTGTTATCATGCAATCAGGAATACCTTGAAAAAATTGTCGATTAATACTTAGGATACATGACGTCTACTTTTTACTGGCTCTATTCTTCCAAATTAAAGACAATGCAAGGTCGAACTCTTCCAATCTAAAAATCCTTGAAATCCCTAAGTAAAAAATGATTCCCAAAGAAATACCCAACAATAATTTGGACAAGGAGGATTGAACTAAAAATGTTGAACCATAGACAACGAATCCCATTATTGAAGAAATCAAAAAGGCAGGAAATAGGATTTTAAACTGACTAAATAAATTGATATTTATTAATTTATTTGTGAACAAAGCTATTATTGCAATATCAGTTAATGCATACAAAATAAGACCATAACACATCCCGATCACCCCAAATGGTATTGATATGAAAAGTATAGAAAGAGCTGATATCTTTTTGATTATTTCAGCTTTTAGAAAAAAGTCGGACCGACCTTTGGCGTTTATAATCGATCCATTTATTTTACCGATAGGATCAAACATATTCGCAATACAAATTATTTGAAAATAGGGCACTGCTGGTAACCATTTATCGCCCAATAAAATTGAAATCAGAGGTTCTGCCAACGCACTCAGTCCGATCATGATGGGAAATACAATATAACATGAAAGGCTTAAATACTTTTTAAAGTTGGATGTCAGTTGTTTAAGATCATCTTGCATGTTACATTGCATTGGATAGATCACCTGTATGATGATACTTGATAAATTAACTGAAGGAAATTGTGCAATTGTTGATGCTCTGTTAAAACAACCCAATTCCTGCGATGAAAACTTCTTCCCAATCACCAATGAGTATAGGTTATTGTAGATTGTGTGAAGAAGTGAAGAAAATAACAGTCTTGACCCAAAGGAAAACAATTCTTTAAATGATTTGATCGAAAACACCCATGATGGATGCCATCTTGTTATCAACCATTGAATAATTAAAATCAGGAGATAATTCAGAAGGGACTGAAAAACCAATGCCCAAACACCATAGCCGGCATGGGCCATCCACAGACCAAGAAATCCGCTGACAGTGACCGCAATAGTAGATATAAGAGTGATTTTCTTAAAATTAAACTCAATATTTAATTTGACACCATGAATTATGGCCAAAGAATTAATAATTAAAGAAATGAATGCCACCCTTGTTAGAAGGACTAGTTTGGGTTCATTGTAAAAGTCAGCAATTATTGGAGCAAGAAAAAATAAAACAACATAAAAAGTTATTGAAACTGCCAGATTGAAATAAAAAACGGTTGAAAAGTCGGTTTCCGTCCTCCCTTTTTTTTGAATCAAGGCGTATCCAAAACCACTTTCCACAAAAGTTTGAGCAACAGCCAAAAAGATAGACAGCATTGCAATCAGGCCATAATCAGATGGTAACAGTACCCTTGCAATTAATATACTGATAACAAGTTGAATTCCTTGACTTGAAGAACGCTCAATTGCACTCCAAAAAAATATTTCACGTGTTTTTTGTTTAAAGAAATCCATTCTGTAGAATTCATTGAAAATTGGCAATAACAAAAAAAACCACCTACGAAAAATTGTAAGTGGTTGATTTCCAGTTGTCCTGTCAGGTTTCGAACCTGAACTCTTCTGATCCAGAATCAGACGTGTTGCCAATTACACCACAGGACAATATATTTTTGATTTTTCTTAGTAACTTTTTGATCTAAAACATTGTGCGGATTACATAGAAGCTTGTCGGCAATGAGATCCAACAAGAACATACTTAACCAAAAAATTAGTTGACCTGTCAAGGCTCGAACTTGAACTCTTCTGAACCAAAATCAGACGTGTTGCCAATTACACCACAGGTCAATCTTTAATGCCTTACTGTTTAAGACGGCTGCAAAAGTACAAAGTTTTTTTTTCCTGCAAACTTTAATGGGTTAAAAAAACGATTTTAGCTGTTTATTTGTTTATTTTAAGGTCTTTGAATTGCATTGCTACGGATTAAAGTATTGAAATACAGAAATATATTGAAATACAAAAATCGATTGAAATATTATTTTGGGTGTAATCGTTTATTGTTTTGCAAAATGGAAGAACTGAAATCATATTAATCCCAAAATTTGTTCATCAAAACCGTTAAAAAATGTTTTTATCGTACCGATCCACCTTTTTTTGAGTTCAGACACAAAGATTATTAATATCTTCGCAAAAATTTTGAGGTTTATTATAAACCTAAGAATTTGATTTGGAAATATCATAAATAATATAGTTAAAAGCATGATAACAAAAGGGTATAAGTTTTATAATTTGGTCGTTGGGTGGATTATTTTTCTTATCGCAGCGACTGTTTACCTGATGACAATTGAGCCTACTGCAAGTTTCTGGGATTGCGGCGAGTTTATTACCACTGCTTTTACCCTTCAGGTGGGACATCCACCGGGAGCCCCACTTTTTATGATCATGGGCCGTTTATTCACCATGTTTGCAATGAACACTGGGCAAGTTCCGGTGATGGTAAACATTATGTCAGCACTTGCAAGTGCCTTTACGATCTTGTTCCTTTTCTGGTCCATTACCCATATGGCGCGCAAGGTTATTGGAACCGAAAAAGCCGAACTGGATCTCGCCCAGATGATTGCGGTACTTGGTGCAGGGGCAGTTGGCGCGTTGGCCTACACTTTTTCCGATACGTTCTGGTTTTCAGCTGTTGAGGGTGAGGTCTATGGAACCTCTTCGTTGTTTACAGCTTTGGTTTTCTGGTGCATACTCAAATGGGAGAACGAGGCAGATGATAAATTTGCCAATCGCTGGCTGATCTTAATCAGCTATCTGATCGGGCTCTCTATTGGCGTTCACCTGCTCAATTTATTGGCAATCCCTGCAATTGTACTTGTCTATTATTTCAGGAAATATCAAACAACACCTGTCGGGCTTATTCTCTCACTGACAATTTCGATGATTTTGGTGGCCATAATCATGTTTTTATTCATTCCTGGAATTGTGATTCTTGCGCAATGGTTTGAACTTCTTTTTGTGAATGGCATGGGCGCACCTTACAACACTGGGACATTTATTTATTTCCTATTGCTTATTGCTGGAATATATTTTGGCTTAAAACATACAACCCGGAAGAAACAGGTTTTGGCCAACACAATCATCCTTTGTTTTACAGTATTGGTGATCGGTTATTCTTCCTACACAATGATTGTTATCCGTTCCTCTGCCAATCCACCAATGGATCAGAATAACCCGGATAATGCTTTCTCATTATTGTCCTATCTCAACCGTGAACAATATGGCAGCAAACCACTTTTTTATGGGCAATATTATAATGCACCACTCGATGCGGAAAACCCTTATTCAAAGGGTTCTGCCAATTATATTGAAAAAAATGGAAAATACGAGATAGCAGATTATAAGCAAACTCAGAATTTCGACAGCCGGTTTACTACTTTATTCCCGCGAATGTTCAGTCCGAGCCCCGATCACATTAAAGAATACCAGAGTTGGGCGAACATCAAAGGTACACCTATTCAGGTGACCAATAGGGAAGGGGAACCTGAAACCTTGATTAAGCCAACTTTTAGTGAGAATTTGACATTCTTTTTTTCCTATCAGATCAACTGGATGTATTGGCGCTATTTTATGTGGAATTTTGTGGGCCGTCAAAATGATATACAGGGAAATGGCGATATCCTTAACGGAAACTGGATTACTGGATTTAATGCATTGGACGCTATTCGGTTAGGAGATCAAAGCAACTTGCCATCCTCGCTTGCCAACAATAGGGGCAAAAATAAATATTATATGCTGCCCTTAATTTTAGGGCTTCTTGGACTTTTCTTCCAGTATAATGCCGGCGATAAAGGCAAAAAGGATTTCTGGGTCGTAATGGCCTTGTTTATTATGACCGGGCTGGCCATTTTAGTTTACCTGAACCAGGAACCTCTCCAACCACGTGAACGAGATTATGCTTACGCAGGGTCATTTTATGCTTTTGCTATTTGGATAGGTTTCGGTGTACTTGGGTTATACGAAATTTTCCAACGGTTCTCTCCGGCCAAAACCAGTGCGATCGCGGCAACTGCTTTGTCATTGGTTGCAGTTCCAATGTTACTTGCCAATCAAAACTGGGACGATCATGATCGTTCGAATCGTTATACCGCACGTGATTTTGGAAGGAATTACCTTGAGTCGTGCGCCCCGAATGCGATTATTTTTACAAATGGCGACAATGATACTTTCCCATTATGGTATGCTCAAATGGTTGAAGGGGTAAGGCGAGATGTTCGCGTTTGTAATTTAAGTTACTTCCAGACCGACTGGTATGTTGATCAAATGAGGAGAAAAGCCTATGAATCAGATCCTTTGCCAATAAATTTCGAGCACAACCAATATGTACAGGGTACACGCGACGTGGTTTATGTCATCGATCAGATCAAGAGGCCAGCAAGCTTGAAGGAAGTTATGGATTTTGTCCGTTCGGAAGATCCGGGTACAAAGCTTAAACAAGCAGAGAATGCCTCTTTTATTCCTACCCGCCAATTGATTTATCCGGTTGATAAAGCTGCCGTACTTGCAAACAAAGTTGTAGATCCTAAAAAGGCAGATAGCATTGTTTCCCAATTGGAGATCAAACTTACAGGTAATTATCTGACCAAAGACGAGGTGATGATCCTCGATATTATCGCCAACAACAACTGGAAACGGCCAATCTATTTTGCGATAACCGTTGGACGGGACAAATACCTGAATTTGCAGGATTATTTCCAGACTGAGGGTTTTGCGTACAGGTTGGTTCCAATTAAGGCCCCTTCTGAAAACGGTCAGGTTGGAAGCGTACGTACAGATGTGATGTACGATAACATCATCAATAAATTCCGTTGGGGAAATATGAACGATCCAAAAGTATATCTTGACGAAAACAATATCCGTATGTCGATGAACGTGAGGAACAGTTTTGTCAGATTGGCTGATGGCCTGATCGCCGAAGGCAAACGCGACTCTGCAATTGCCGTGCTTGACCGTTGTAACGAATTGGTTCCCAATGAAAAAGTAACATATAATTATTTCAATTTGCTTATGGCAGAGTCTTATTATAAGGCTGCACGTAACAATATGATAAACAGGGGATTGGATAGTTTATCGGTTGAAGTGAACATCTTCCCTGCCGCTGTTAAAAAAGGAAATGAAGTCATCAATATCATGGCCAACAATTGTGAGGAAGAATTAAAATACTACTTTACATTGTCTCCAAAATTTCGGGCTACCATACAGGAGGATTTACAAAGATCGTTTTACATTATGCGGGAATTGAGCAATATCTCGGGTCATTACGGTGAAAAGGATTTGAGTGCCAATATTTCAAAGCGTTTGAACGACTTACTGAAGGTTTATCAACCTGAATTGGCAGAACCTGAAGTGAAAAAATAATATATTTGTTGATTGTAAATAGATTTATATACTTTTGTTGCGATTCAATTATCAATTCTCTGATCGAATAATTATAGCATGAGATTTAAACCGCAGGTTCACCTGCCCCATTGTATTACAAATTGGTTCCCGTTGGCCATTTGGCGGATGCCCATCGATAAAAAGGTGGTGTATCTTACATTTGACGATGGCCCGATACCTGAAGTGACGCCCTGGGTTTTGGATTTGTTAATGGAGCACAATATCAAGGCTACCTTTTTTGCTGTTGGTGAAAATGTTTTCAGGTATCCCGAAATATTCGAACAGATCATTGATGATGGCCATGCGGTGGGAAATCACACCTATCACCATCTTCAGGGACTAAAATCAGACAATAAGACGTACTACAAAGACATTGTACATGCCAATAAGATGATTGGGTCCAACCTATTTCGTCCGCCGCATGGCTGGCTCAAAAGGGCACAATACCGTTACCTGTCGGGAAAGTATAAAATCATCATGTGGGATGTGATTTCCTGTGATTACAATCAGAATATCACCAGGGAAGAAGTTTTGAATAACGTCCTTGAGTTTGCGAGGGAAGGAAGTATTATTACTTTCCATGATTCGATAAAGGCTGAAAGCCACCTTCGTTGGGTATTGCCCCGTGCCATCGATGCGCTTAAGGCTGAGGGTTTTGAATTTGATAAAATTGAATTCCCGAAAGTCAGGCGACTGGTCTTTTCACCGGCCTTACAACGTATCCGCCGCCTGAGGAACAACCTGCGACAGTTGAGTTTAAGATCATAATTTGAGATTCTATATAAAAGGCCTTGTTGAAAATTAAATCTGATTTTCAACAAGGTTTTTTTTAAATGATTTTTTTTGTTAGGATTATCTAACTAATTTTACAGATCAAATTGTAGATTTCAATTTATAAATGAAGAAGCTTGAAGAGATGATAGCCCGCTTGTCGGGGTATATGGGGCGAATGGAGGAAGAGGCAAAGGAACAATATAACTTTAAGGATCTTACGGTTACCCAGATGCATTACCTTGAGACGATCAGTGAATTGGAAAATCCAAATCTTACTGAATTGGCTGGGGCGTTGAAATTAACCAAGCCAACTGTTACAGTATTAATTGATAAGTTGATAGAAAAGGATTTGGTTTATAGAATCCAATCAGATGCCGACCGGAGAAGTACCCACCTTCACCTTACCGAAAAGGGTAAGCTGATCAATGCAATGCATGGATACGCTCATCGACGGATGGTTGAAGATATTCAAAAACGAATTACAGCAGATGAAATGGAACAATTCATCTACGTGCTTCGAAAAATTTTGGTTTAATCTCATTTTAATGATTAGTCATATCTAACTAATATCTAAAACAATGCAAAATCAAAACATCAGTTCAGAAAAAATCCAGGGTTTGACCCACGAACAAGTGAAGCAAAAGCTGGCTTCAGAAGGTTATAATGAATTGCCATCCTCAAAACCGAAAAGCTTATTTGGAATAGCTTTGGGAGTAATTCAGGAACCAATGTTCCTGTTATTAGTCGCGTGTGGATCGTTGTATCTTTTTCTTGGAGATATCCAGGAAGGATTGATGTTGATGGGTTTCGTATTTGTGATTATGGGGATTGAGTTCTATCAGGAAAAGAAAACGGAAAAAGCACTTGATGCTTTGAAAGACCTCGCGAGCCCCAGGGCTTTGGTGATCCGGGAAGGGGTGGAAAGCCGCATTGCCGGACGTGAAGTGGTGACTGATGACATCATGATCCTTCAGGAAGGAGACAGGGTGCCAGCCGATGCAATTGTCTTGTATTCCGTCAACCTGAGTGCTGATGAATCGCTTCTCACCGGAGAACCTGTTCCGGTTCGCAAAGCTGAATGGGTTGAAGGGACCGTACTTTCCAACCCTGGTGGTGATGATTTACCCTATGTTTTTTCAGGCTCGATGATCGTTCAGGGCAATGGAATTGCCCGCGTTATGGCAACAGGACTGAATACTGAAATTGGAAAGATTGGAAAAGCACTCAACGAAGTAAAGGAGGAGCCAACCAAATTGAAACGCGAAATGGGAGTCCTGGTTAAAAAGCTGGCAATTATAGGGATACTGCTTTGCCTGGTGGTCATTGCTGTATATACTCTTACCCGTGGTGATTTGCTAAAAGGGTTCCTTGCCGGTATCACATTGGCCATGGCGATGTTGCCAGAAGAATTTCCTGTTGTATTGACTATTTTCCTTGCACTCGGTGCTTGGCGTATCTCCCAAAAAAATGTACTTACCCGTAAACCCGCTGCTGTTGAAACGTTGGGTTCTGCTACTGTATTGTGTACCGATAAAACAGGTACACTCACCAAAAATAAGATGACAGTTACCCGTCTATACAACGGCAAAGAGTTCATGACGGTTGATGAGAACAGTACATTTCCTGAGGAGTTTCATGAGATCATTGAGTTTGGTATCCTGTCGAGCCAGACCAACCCTTTCGATCCGATGGAGAAAGCCATTACCCTTGTTGGTGAACAATTTCTGAAAAATACCGAGCATTTGCATACCGATTGGGAAATGATCAAAGAATATCCACTTTCCAAAGAGTTGCTGGCAATGTCGCGGGTGTTTACTAATACAACTACCCAACAACGGACAATAGCAGCCAAAGGAGCACCTGAAGCAATTTTTGACCTTTGCCACCTTTCCGATGAACGGAAATTAGAATTGGCAAAAGCCATTGAAACATTGGCATCCAGTGGATTACGTGTACTTGGTGTTGCAAGGGATATTGAGGATCTTACGGAACTTCCTGAAATTCAGCATGATTTTAATTTTGAGTTTTTGGGATTGATCGGACTTTCGGATCCTGTACGTGAAAATGTTCCTCAGGCTGTTGCAGAGTGTTACAAGGCTGGGATTCGGGTGATCATGATTACAGGAGATTATCCTGCAACGGCCATGAACATCGGTAAGGAAATCGGTTTGAAAAATCATACTGCTGTAATTACCGGACAACAATTGGAGGAAACTTCCGAAGAGGAATTGGCAGTGAAAATTCGAACGGTGAACATATTCGCCAGGGTGGTTCCCGAACAGAAACTCAAAATTGTAAATGCACTTAAACGCAACAACGAAATTGTTGCCATGACCGGTGATGGTGTGAACGATGCACCAGCCCTTAAGGCTGCCAATATCGGGATAGCCATGGGTGAAAAAGGGACCGATGTAGCCCGCGAGGCCGCTTCCCTTGTTCTTATGGATGATAATTTTGCATCTATCGTAGGGGCCATCAGAATGGGACGCCGTATCTTTGATAATCTGCAAAAGGCTTTGGGATACATTTTTGCGATCCATGTTCCCATAGCCGGATTGTCGCTGATCCCGGTTTTCTTTGCCGACCTTCCGTTGATTTTATGGCCGGTACATATTGTGTTTCTTGAACTGATCATCGATCCGGCCTGTTCGATCATCTTCGAAGCCGAAAAGGCCGAACCCAACGTAATGAACCGTCCTCCACAAAAATATGATGAACCGTTTTTTGGAATTCAAAAAATATTGTTGAGCTGTTCACAAGGAATCGGAATCCTGGTCATCGTTTTCGTCGTTTACCTTTACGGTCTTAAAACCGGATATTCTGAGGCAGAAGTAAGGGCGTTGGCGTTTACAACGTTGATCACAGCAAATATTGCAGTTATACTATCCAACAGGTCATGGTCAAGGAATATTTTTCAGATACTTACTACCAAAAACAGCACGGTAAAATGGGTTGCAGGCGGTGCGGCATTTTTCCTGATCCTGATATTGAATGTTCCTTTTCTGCTCAATCTCTTCCTGTTTGAAAGAATCAGTCTTACCGAAGCTTTGTTTTGCATTTTGGCGGGATTATCAAGCATTATCTGGTTCGAGATTTATAAAGTGGTTAAACACAAGAGGATAGTTAAATCGTTATTATAGAAATCATTACATAATTAACAATTTAGGGATATGGACGAATCGGTCATTTCTGAGGGTAGATGCCGTTATTGTAATCAATTGTTTTCAAAAAGAACCATCAGTAATCATCTTGCAAAGCACCTTGCAGAGAACGAAAAGTTGGCCCCCGCCGAGGTTGCGCAATACTATTGCCATGTTAAAGTGGAGGCCGATGAAATGTTCCTACACTTACTGCTGAAGTATGGAACCAAAATGAAGAAGGTTGACAAGTTCCTGCGTGGGATTTGGCTGGAATGTTGCGGGCACATGAGCGAATTTTATCTTAAAGGTATAAAAGTTAAAATGAGCGAAGAAGTTCAATTTGTTTTTGAACCTCGGGCAAAGATCACTCATGATTATGATTTTGGCACAACCACCCGTGTTTCTATAACAGGATTAAAACACTATCAACTAAACCCAAATGAAGATATCATTCTGCTTTCGCGCAATGAGCCAATAAAACTAATGTGTGCAACCTGTAAAACTGAATCCGCTGTCAATTTATGTTCAACCTGCAACTGGGAGAAATACTCGTTTTTTTGCAAAAAATGCTCCAAGAAACACGAAAAAGTCTGTGATGATTTTGCTGATTACAGTTGTATGCCAGTGGTGAATTCACCAAGGATGGGCCAATGTGGCTACACAGGCGGTACGATTGACAAGGCAAGAGATGGAGTTTATGTGAAAAAGTAATCTTACTTAATGGCTTTCATCATAGATTTTGATTTTCTTCAAAATCTGTTCTTCAGACTGGTCGTACATTTCGCGCATAAATTCATCATTGAAACTCATGGTGCGTTCCTCAAATTTCATATCCTCAATCCTGTCGAAAAGCCGCTCTTTGGCAACCTGGAGATCTTTACCATAGATATGGAACGAATCGGCTTGCCAGTTCAAACGACCCAATTTTACGGTTTTCCCTGTCTTTGCAGCAACTCCGGCCGCGATCACCTCTTTGTTGAATTGTGTAAACCCGAACATGTTCATAAAGTTGGCGCCCCAGGCATCGTTGCTCCTGAAACGGATGTTGCAGTTGAGCCAGTAAACGCCCTCCTCGTCCTCCAGTATCCGGTACCACAACGACTGAAGGCATGGAGGGTCGTAGCAATCGTTGTCGATGTTCGGCATCCAGGTAATCATCTGTGCCTGACGCGTAAACGGCTGGTTCGAAAGCTTGTTGATAACAGACTGTACCTGATCAACTTTAAACGGGCCAACCTCCTGCGATTCCCCATCGACCAAAGCCTTCCAGACACCATATTTCTGTAAGCGGCTATGATAGGTGTATTCCCACCGCGTGTCGCTTTCGACGTTCATATTTTTGGTCCAATGGTCTTTATAACCCTTCAACTCCATGACGTATTCCTTCAGCTCTTCGATTCCCCCAGGAAAAGCCATATGGATCATCGGGTCGGTTTCGGGTTCCTCGATCGTGATGTTGATGGTGCAATCCATACTTTCAGGATCTTCCGGTTTGTCGTACTGCGTTTTGAATCTCGTCCCCTTTTCATAAACAGCTACAAGTGCAGCTTCGTAAGCCTCCGCAAGTGTCTTTTTCGTGATGGAGATGACCGGTATATTTTTCATTGTATAAAGAGTTTTGAAATGATTATTATTCCCATAAGCACAAATCCTCAATGTAATCTTTTGAGCCATCCCTTGACCAACCATCCAATTGGGAAACTTCTTTAAGTTGTTGTCCTCTCCTCCGATTTACATTGATGTAGGAACAGGATAGTTCTGGAATAGCAGTCATATCACCCCAAAGTTTTTCGAATTGGGTTACAGGAAATACATCCTCCTGACCTTTTCCCCACCGTTTTTTAACATCCTTAATGATTACATAGGTGGGCATTCTTGAAGCCATTTTATAGACGCACGAGATTACTTTCGCATCATTGTCCAAATCTTGCCGTGATAAACCAAATACAGACAACAATTTGTCAATATTAATCCAGAAAGTATTTGTATTATAGTAACTTAAGTTGAATTCAACTTTTTCATCCGGCAGCGCCAGGCCTTCAATCAAACGGATCTGGCCATTAATTTTTGCCAGGCCGCCTCCACGGTCATCCAATTTTCGGGTAATCACTTCCACCGTCATGGTTTTCTGTTGCTGTATGTGGTATCCGAAGATTTTGGGTACAGCATTCGCACCAAGGGTGTCAATGTTGTGGACGAGCAAATGTTTTAGGTTCGGGTTGTCATGGATCAAATTCTTAAGTGTACCATTTAAGAACAGGTTCGGAATTTCATACCAATGGCCTACCGGATGGACACATTGTGAAGGGAGATTATCGATGTAATTGTCACCTTCGCCTGAAGTTTTTGCCCAACCGATCAATGCAGAGTGGAGACTTTCCTTGACTTTCTGAGATTGTTCATTTAGCAACTGCTGTGGCATATCTTCCCATAAGAACCTGAGATCGCGTTCTGTTGGGATCAGACGAAGCCCAATAACCTTACCGGGTGAAATATAAACTTTCCCATCGTACCCCATGGGTTTAATAAATGAAGCGATGGCCGGATGAGTCAGGTAACTGGTTGTAAATACGTGTTGAAGGTTTGTTTGGAAATCAGAATCGGCTTTTTTCGTCTTCGCGATATGTGTTTCGATAAAGTTGCGATGTTTGCCGCCCATCTTTGCATAAGGATAAAGTGATTTAACGATACCTGCCCCTTTTGTCCAACGGCTGCCAGTACCACCAGCCAAAGAAACGATGGCCAACTCCCTGTTTTTAAGTGCCTCCAATCCAATCTCAGTCAGGACCTGGTCGTTGAGTGCTGACTCATCAGATATTTCAACCTTGGATACATCTTCAATCGAGCTGCTGATGGGCAGTCTGTTTTTTGATAGACCTATCCTCCCTGATTTCAATTCACGCCTGATCGATTCATGTTGTTCAGAATTAAACCCCAGTTCTGACAATAATTTATTCAACGGTTTTTGCTGTTTATTCTCTTCTTCAGATATTGGGATCATCTGATCAAAAAGATTGCCAATAAATTGGGTATAATTCTGGTTCGATTTATAAGTCTGCCCCATTATTCCCAATTCATTGCGTTGACAATCACCCAACATTTGAATATCCTTTTTCAACAAGCCTGGCAACAGCAGCGAGTAATAAGATTCTGGCATCAATGACAATTTACCGGTATTCAGGTTGGCAAAGGTTCCGTTTTCGTTGATCCTGAAATCATAAACGACAGGTTCCATTGCAAAAGGAATTGAATGTTCAAATTTCCTTTTTGTTTCCGACATCAATGTCTGTAAACGATCCTGGGCTATTGACTTAACGGATGGGTCAAATATAAAACCCATTCCACCACCCGACATTCCCCCCATCATCCAGAAGCCCCAGAAGTCATTTTCAAATTCCTCCTTAATATGGGTGATCAAGGTTTCGGTATATAAATTTGTGGCCCATGGAATTATTTCCTGGATCGGACCTTCAAAATTTTTATTCGTAAATGCGCCTATTCCCTGAATGTCTCCAGCTTTTAATTTTTGAACGACTTCATCAAAATAGTCAATTGCATTTTGGCGTGCTTCCCATTCCTTTTTGGATCGTAGAAGGTACTTTTCCGTTACCATCTCCAGAATGGGGCCAACATCTTGTGCCATGCCTCCATGAACGATCACAAGGCTATCCTGTAGTTTCTGCCTCGATTCGATGCTGACCGAATCATTCAGTAAAATGGTGTGGTTTGGCAACAATCGGCCTTTACTGATTCCGAATTCGGGATCTTCTATCGTAGCTTCAACCCCTTTAATCAACTTTATTCCAGGCCATACTCCTCCTGAATCCTGCCAACCACCTCCGGATCCACCTAACCACTCGCCCAGGATTGCTTTTGCAGCAACCAACCGCCTTTCTTCTTCATTTAGTGAACCAGTAAGACTTTCAGTCTGACCAGTTGCCCTCATACACAAGGAGATCAATGAAGCCAACAGATTAGTTGAAACTGCAAGCCTCGATCCTTTTGGAATGTTGTTTACTTTACTTACAATCTCGATCCCTTTGCCCTTTCCGACCATATTTTCAAGCAGATGGCTTAATGGCAAACCCGCACCTTCTATTCCCGGAGGAACTATACCGGACGCTATAATCGCAGCTTTTAACAAGCCAAGATAATCTTTTGCAAAATCGAATATCTCGGATAAATGGCTTATGCTGTTTGTTGTTGCAAGGTCTATGCTTGTCAGTTTTAGGACAGGTTCCTCAATGATGCGGAACCACGTTTCAATGGGCGGTTTTGGAATAGATTCTTTGGCCTTATTCCTGATACATAAATCAATGGAGATATTCAACACCTTAGCCCCTTCGGGATAATCCATTCCTAAAAAGAAAATATCGCTCCATCCACTATGGCTAAGGTCCATCCTGACCGGAGTCGATTCATGTAGAAGTGGATACAAACCGGTTTCCTGATCCTTGTTCAATAGTGCAGGAATTACCTTTAAAGGCTGATCTGAGGGATGGCCAACCCTGAACATCCATTTGTTTCCGGCGGTGGAACGCACACTGATTTTTACCTGGTCCGCAAGTGTCTGAAAAGCAAGTTTGTGGTATGCTTCTGCTAGGCCACTTGAAATACCCTCGTTGGCACCTTTCTTATCCTGGATTTTCAGGAACAGGTCTATTGCCTCTTCAAATCTGCGGTTAAGCATATGTTCGTAGGCTTCGTATGGAATAATTCCTTCGGTACCGATATTAAAACGAAAAGGAATGTAAAATCGATGAATTGCATACAAAAAAAACAACGTACGAACCCTGTTGTAAAGGTTTGGTTCCTCTTTCCGGTATTGTTCCAATTTTTCTGCTTCCGTCAATAGCTCCGAAAGTGAGGCATTTTTACAATACTCATCAAGTGATTTATTCTTGATCTCGGGAATGGTTGTACTGATAATATTGATTAATGGGCTCATTGACTTTATTTTCCGATCGAATTCATATTTTTCATCACAAAAAACTCCAACAATTCTGACATCACCTGGTCACGATCGTCTCCGCTCAAAGCCAACGCAAGTTGGGCCTTCAATAATCCGTAACGTGTACCGGTATCAAAGCGCCAGTCGTTTTTTTCGAGCGCAAGATATTGTTCTTTTGATGCCAGTTCGTTTAATGCATCGCTTAAACCTATTTTGCCCCCATTGGCTTTAACTAAATTTTGGGACAAGATGGTAAGGACAACAGGTGAAAGCACGTGCAATCCAAAGAAACACAAATAATGGCCGGCCCTCAATCCGGGAACAATTAATTTTTGCTCTGCAAGGGTAGGTGTTGGCTTTTCAATTACTTTGTCGATCAGGTAAAGATCGGTTGTAGAGGCAACCCTTTTGCCACCAATTGTCCCATAATTGGGAATTAAATTCTCTCGCGTTGGTGTTACTGTTGACACCGAACAATTGTTTTGCTGGGCAATTTCGACCAGGTGTTTTGCACAGGGAACTGATGATCGGTTGACATACAAATGGTCACCTACAAGGTGAAGAAAAAAATCGTTACCAATAAACGGTGCCCCACATAAAATGGCATATCCGTACCCAAGAGTTTTATCCTGCTGTATAAAATGGATATGTGGGTCATCCTGAACAATTTCCGAATAGACCTGTAAATCACCAGGGTGGATGACCACCCCTATTTCTTCAATACCAGCCTGACGGGCTTCCCCGATAAGAATTTCCAGAACCGTATTGCGTTTTCCTTCCCGGTCGACCAACGTTTGCACCGAAAGTTTACGATGATCAACACCTGCTAAAGTAATCAGAGCTTTTTTTACTTGCATAATATTATTGACGATTTTGTTTTGGATTACGGAGGATAAAGATATAAATTTATAGATTGACTGTTTAATTTTTAATGGTAATACACCAAATATTAGTTGTTGAAATTAACGATTTTATCGTATCTTATAGATATTAAGGCAATTAACAATATTTTTAGTTGTATGGGCCAAACGATAGCCACAACAATCGATTGCGATTGATTTATCCATTTTGATGGTTAACGAAGGTTGCGACCTTTTATCCAACAAAAAAAGATGGTTTTTATTCCGGTTATTATCAATAAATTGGTTCATTTTTTTAAATTTACCTTTTTTATGAAATATCATGGCTCTTGCAATAAACATCGAAGATTTAGTACACGGGCAAGCCGTAGAATGGGACCGGCTCGAATTTAAACGAGGCTGGAATCCCGAAGAAATCGTCCATACTATTTGTGCCTTTGCCAATGACCTTAACAATTGGGGCGGCGGTTATATTATTGTTGGTATCGGCGAAACTGATGGACGGCCAGTATTGCCTCCTGAAGGTTTAAATCCCAATGAATTGGACGAAATTCAGGGCGAAGTATTAAAACTAGCCTATCAACTCTTGCCTAATTACTTTCCTTTGATACAGCCCTATATTTTCGAGGGGAAGCACATTTTGGTACTGTGGTGTCCGGCAGGAGATAACCGCCCTTATACCGCCCCAAGTACACAGGGAAAAAAAGCCGAACGGCGTCATTATATCCGCTACGGCTCCCGAAGCATTATTGCCAAGGATGATAACCTCAGGAGATTGAATGAACTGGCTGCACGTATTCCTTTTGACGACCGGATAAATGGTCAGGCAAAACTTGCTGATTTTGATTTGAGTCTTATTCAGGCTTTTCTACAGGAGGTAAAAAGCGACCTCTTTGAAGAAAGCAAGCACATTTCAATGCCTGTACTAATACGCAATATGTTGATTGCCAAAGGTTCTGATGAGGATTTGCGTCCGGTAAATGTTGGCATTCTCTTTTATTGTCGCGAACCGGAACGTTTCTTCCCGCGATGTTGGATTGAATTGGTTTGGCACAAGGACAATTCAGGACGAAACTTTACCGAGAAATATTTCAAAGGGCCACTCCAGGTACAATTACGATCTGTTTTGGAATTTATTCGAAACAATATCATTGAGGAGATCGTAATTAAGGTTCCGGGAAAAGCAGAAGCTGAAAGATTCTGGAACTTTCCCTATCCTGCTGTTGAAGAATCAGTTTCAAATGCAGTGTACCATAAAAGTTATGAAGTCGGTTCCCCCATTGAGATTCAGATATGGCATGATAAAATCGAGATATTGAGTTATCCGGGACCAGTGCCTCCTGTTGATATCCAAATGCTTAGACATGAAGAACGGATTGTTGCCCGTGAATACCGAAACAGGCGAATTGGCGATTTTTTGAAAGATTTGCACCTTACAGAGGGGCGTGGAACAGGATTTCCCACCATTTACAGGGAAATGCGCAATAATGGTTCACCTGATCCTGTTTTTATAACCGATGATCATTGTACATATTTTCTTACGACACTAACAGCCTTAGTAAGCGACCATGTAAACGACCATGTAAACGACCATGTAAGCGACCAAGTAAGTAACCAAGTAAGTAACCAAGTAAGTGGCCTGATATTTAATAATTTGGATAGTATTTTGACATTTATAAACCAAGTAAGTAACCAAGTAAGTAACCAAGTAAGTGACCAAGTAAGTGACCAAGTAAGTGACCAAGTAAGTGACCAAGTAAACCAGATAATTACGAATCAATTTGGGGTATATGCGCTTGATATTTTAAAGAGTATTAGAAACGATCCAAAATCAAAACGAAATATATTAAATGAGGTTGGGTTAAGCAAGCATACTGATAATACACAACGCTATATTAATCCTTTACGGGAAAATGGATGGATAGATTTCACTATTTCTCAAAACCCAAAAGACAGAAACCAAAAATACAGATTAACACAGGCAGGTTTGAAATTAGTAAACCTGTTAAAGGGATAGGATATTAACTTAAACTTCTGAAAACATGCCCACAATTTACGACAACATCGACAAGCACCTCGAAGAGGGGCTCAACAAAACCCTTGAGACTTCCAAACGGGCCGACTTCTGTATTGGCTATTTCAACCTGAGAGGGTGGAGGATCATTGCCGATAACGTTGAAAAATTGGAAGGTGGTTTCCTGCCCGACAAATATGAAGACGACAACAAATATTACTGCCGGGTGATCATCGGAATGCAGCGGTTGCCCGAAGACACGATACGCGGATTCTTCTCTGGCGACAATGAAAAACAAATCGACAATACAATTGCCATTGAACTTAAGAAACGGATTGCCAGGGAGTTTCGTGACCAGTTGATTATTGGCAATCCTACAAACCAGGATGAGAAGGCGTTAAAACAACTTGCCCAACAATTACGGCTAAGGAAAGTTATTGTAAAGCTCCATTTGAAACACCAGCTTCATGCCAAATTGTACCTTGCCTACCGGAACGACTACAATAGTCCGGTTGTAGGATTTGTGGGGAGTTCCAACCTTACTTTTTCGGGAATTTCAAAGCAGGGGGAGCTGAATGTCGATGTAAATGAGGTCGATGCAGCAAATAAACTTTCAAAATGGTTCCAGGACAGATGGGACGAACGGTGGAGCATCGCTATCACCGACGAACTTGCCGAGATCATCGAAAATAGCTGGGCCACCGAAAAATTGAATTTGCCCTATCATGTCTATCTGAAAATCGCATACCACCTTTCACGGGAGGCACGGGCCGGTATCTCCGAATTTCAACTGCCCAAGGTGTTTGAGAAAGAGTTGCTTCCGTATCAGATCAGTGCGGTTAAAGTTGCGGCGCACCACCTTCACCACAGGGGTGGCGTAATCATTGGAGATGTGGTTGGTCTGGGCAAAACCATTACGGCAACCGCTTTGGCCAAAATTTTTGAAGACGATTTCTTTTTGGAAACGTTGATCATTTGCCCGAAGAACTTGGTAGAAATGTGGAAGGACTACAAAAACAAATATGGGCTGAGGGCAGATGTTATCTCGATCACCAAAGTCCAGAAGGAACTTGCCTCCCGAAGAAGGTACCGGATCGTGCTGATCGACGAAAGCCACAATCTGAGGAACCGCGATGGCAAACGGTACAGGGCAATTCAGGAATACATCCAATTGAACGACAGCAAAGTCATCATGCTGACCGCCACACCTTACAACAAGACCTACCTCGATTTGGGTAGCCAGCTCCGCCTGTTCCTTGACGAAAATTACAATTTGGGCATCAGTCCCGAAAGGTACATCGAAAGCATTGGCGGAAGGGTCCATTTCCTTGCCAATCACCAGGTGTCGGAAACCTCTGTCGCAGCTTTTGAACAAAGTACCTTTTCGGAAGATTGGGCAGAACTGATGAGGTTGTTCCTTGTGCGCAGGACACGGAGTTTCATCAAAACCAATTATGCAAAAGACGATCCTGAAATAGGGCGCAAATATCTCGAATTTGCAAACGGCGACCGATCCTATTTCCCCGACCGTTTTCCACGCAAAGTGGAGTATGCCTTTGATCCGGATGACCCTAATGATCAATATGCAAGGTTGTACTCACCTGAAATTGTGGGCATTATCGACAGTCTGATTCTGCCCCGGTATGGTTTGGGTCAAAATGGCTATGAACAGCAAAATCCTGAAATACAGATCTCCCGCGATGAAATCCTGATCAAGGAAAACCTGAGCCGGGCAGGTACTCGCCTGATCGGTTTTGCAAGGACCAACCTGTTCAAACGCCTCGAAAGCAGCGGTTATTCATTTCTTATTTCTGTCAGTCGGCATATCCTCCGCAATTACCTTTTTCTCTATGCCATCCAAAATAAATTGCCAATTCCTATCGGGAAGCAGGAGGCTGGGTTGATCGATGATTTTATGTATTCCGACAACGATCAGGAAGAGGAACAGGATTACGGCTTGCTTACCGATCCCAAGGAATACATGTTGCAGGCCGAAAAATATTATGCCTCGTTGTATCAAAACAGAAAGAAATACCAATGGATCAGAAGTCAATTGTTCAATAACCTAATATACAGGGATTTGGAACATGACAGCAATGAGCTGATGAAAATTGTCCAGTTGGGCAAAAGCTGGTCACAGGAAAGCGACCGGCAGTTGAACGCCTTGTACGAACTGATTTCCAATACCCATAGGGATGAAAAGATCCTGATTTTCACTCAGTTTTCCGACACCGCACATTACCTGTTCGATTCTTTGAAATTGAGGGGAGTCAGCCACATAGATTGTGTGACAGGCGCAACCGATAGCCCAACAACTTCGGCTTACCGGTTCAGTCCCAAAAGCAATTCAAGGGAATTCACCAAAGAACAGCAGACCAGGGTTTTGATTACGACAGATGTGTTGAGCGAAGGGCAAAACCTTCAGGATTCGCACATCGTTTTGAATTACGACCTTCCCTGGGCGATCATCAGGCTGATACAACGGGCCGGGCGTGTTGACAGGATCGGACAGAAACACCATGAGATTTTTTGCTACTCCTTCCTTCCGGAAGATGGGATCGAAACCATCATCAATTTAAGGGGACGTTTGACCCAACGGATCCGCGAAAATGCCGAAACTGTGGGATCGGACGAAGTTTTCTTTGAGGGTGATCCCATCAACATTGCCGATCTTTACAACGAAAAATCGGGTCTACTTGATGATGACGAAGATATTGAGGTTGACCTTGCCTCGTATGCTTTCCAGATCTGGAAAAATGCAATCGATGCACGACCCGAACTTGCTAAGATTATCCCCGACCTGCCCAATGTGATTTATGCGACAAAACAAGCTGATGAAAGTCAAATGCTCAATGGGTCAATCGTTTATACAAAAACGGCCAACGATAACGATGTGCTGGCATGGGTCGATGAGGAAGGGAAAATTGTCACCCAGTCGCAATACGAAATTTTAAAGGTGACCAGATGCCCGTATGATGAAAAGCCTTTGGAACGGTTCGAAAAACACCACGATCTCGTGAAGATTGGCCTTCAACACATCAAGGAAACAGACTCCAAAGTTGGCGGACAACTGGGCAAAAAGAATGGTGCCCGTTACCGTGCCTATATGCGGTTGAATCTGTATGCAGAACAAAATATTGGGACTTTGTGGATCACAGATGAATTGAAACGGACCATCCAGGATATTTACGATCATCCGTTGTGCGAATTTGCACGTGAAACCATCAACCGGCAATTGAAAAGTGGTATTTCGGATGATGATCTTGTCAACCTTGTTGTTTCGTTGCGCGAAGATGGCAAATTGAGCCTGATCAGCGAAGATGAAAATCAAAACAAAGAGCCTCAAATTATATGTTCCATGGGATTATGCCTTAAACCATTATGAAGAAAACTAAATTTACGGAATACCTCAAATCATTTGACCTGAAAACCCTTTTCAACGAATTGGGCTGGGACAACTTCGCCAACCAACTTCCAGTTGCGGTGAATGAGGAACTATTTGTATTACAGGGTGTTGCAGAAAAGAGGGGATTTGTTGTCCTGGAATGTCAGGTGCAGTCCCCGGCAAAGGTTCCGGTCAGTAACATTCGGAAACAGATCGAAGGGCGGGTGGTAAAATCATACTTTGAACACCTTGTCATTTATACCGATTCGGCAAAGACACAACAAATATGGCAATTGGCTGTAAAAGAGGAGAATAAGCCCCGGCAGATACGCGAAATCATCTGGCACGCTCATCAGGATTCCGAAATTTTGTTCCAGCGGTTGCGGAACGTCCTATTTACGCTCGATGAGGAAGATAAAATAACCATCATCGATGTCAAGCAGCGGATCTCCGAAAACTTTGCCCGGAATACCGAACAGGTAACCAAAAAGTTCTACGACCAGTTCAAGAAGCAGCATACAGCCTTTCTGGATTTTATCAGGGGGATCGATGACCACATTGCCAACAAGGAGAACAGCAACAAGCAATGGTACGCTTCGTTGATGCTCAACCGGTTGATGTTCTGCTATTTCATCCAGAAGAAAGGGTTCCTCGACCAGGATGTCCATTATTTGAGCAACAAATTATGGGTTTGCCGGCAGAAAACCGGTGACGGCAATTTCTATAGTTTTTATCGTAGTTTTTTGCTCGAACTGTTTCACGACGGCCTTGGGAAACCACAGGCGAAACGGAAGGAAAAACTTCCTGTCGAGCTTGGTAAAATCCCCTATCTCAATGGTGGGTTGTTCGATGTGCACGAATTGGAAAGGCAGTTTAGCGGAATTTCGATTGATGATGAGGCATTTAAACGAATTTTCGATTTTTTCGACTATTGGAACTGGCACCTCGATACGGGCATTGATGCAAGTGGCCGCGACATTAACCCCGATGTGATCGGATATATCTTCGAAAAATACATCAACGACAGGGCTGCAATGGGCGCCTATTACACCAAGGAGGACATCACCGATTACATTGGCAAAAACACGATCCTCCCTTTCCTGTTCGATGAAACCGAGCGACATTATCCGGGAGCGTTTAAACCCGATGGCGAGCTGTGGCAATTCCTGAAACAAAGCGGCGATGCCTATATCTATGATGCAGTGAAACATGGTGTTCCACAATCGGGTGATCTGTATGCCGATTTGCCTGATGAGGTAAAAGGAGGTTTTGTTCCGGGTTTGGAGCAGCAACTTGTGGGAAAAGCGACTTCGCCACATCTTTGGGAAATCCGTAAAGCATGGAACCAGCAAGCCCCACAGGAGATTGCGCTCCCAACAGAGATTTACCGCGAACTGATCGAAAGGCGCAAGCGTTATGCCGAGGTAAAACAGAAAATCGCCAACGGGGAGATTACCCACATCAACGACTTTATTACTTATAACCTCAATATCAGGCAGTTTATACAGGATTTCCTCCAAGCCACACAAGACCCTGAGTTTGTGAAGTGTTTCTTTAAAGCGATCCAAAAAATCACGATCCTTGACCCTACCGGCGGATCGGGTGCGTTCCTGTTTGCTGCCCTGAATATTTTGGAACCGTTGTATGAAACCTGCATCGACCGGATCGAAAATTTTGTGGAGGAGGCCAAAAACCCCGACAACTATGCCAATCTGCCCGAGCATGAGAGGAAAGTTTGGCATACAATCAACCACAAAGATTCATGGTTCCATCAAACACTTTCCGAAATCAACTCAGGGCAGCATTACAACCGTCAGTATTATATTTACAAAAGCATCATCCTGAACAACTTATTTGGGGTTGACCTGATGAAGGAGGCTGTTGAAATTGCCAAGCTGCGCCTTTTCCTTAAATTGGTCGCCACTGTTGATATGAACCCGCGCAAGGAGAATTTCGGCCTCGAACCGTTGCCTGATATTGACTTTAACATCAGGGCGGGCAACACATTGGTGGGTTTTGCCACCGAAAACGAACTTTTTGAAACTATCCAAAAAAAGGATGGCCTGTTTGCACAGGCCGCGCTCGATAACTTTAAGGAAGATTGTGAATTGGTTGGCAGGGCGTACAACCATTTTCAGGACAGCCAGTTGATCACCGACCAGGGAACCGACAATTTCAGGCAGGCCAAAGAATTGTTGAACAAGCAATTGAACGAGTTGAACCACAAGCTCAATATCTATTTGGCCATTAACTACGGTATCGATGCCAGTTTGAAACCCAAAGAATTTGAAGCTTGGCTCGCATCCCACCAACCTTTCCATTGGTTTGCCGAGTTTTACCAGATCGTTGCGATTAACAAAGGTTTCGATGTGATTATTGGGAATCCGCCCTATGTAGAACTCAAAGTTGCTGAAAAGAATTACAAAATTGTAAATTCTGCTATAAATACTGGAGGTAATTTGCATTCTATGGTCTGCGCCAGAGCACTGCAATTTGTAAAATTTGTAAGCAAAATTGGTTTCATAGTTCCTGTCGCTGTTGCTAATACTGATAGAATGGAAGATATAAGAAAAAAAATAGTTTCCAAAGGATTGGTCTGGATTTCAAATTATGCAATCAGACCAGGAAAGCTATTTTCTGGTGCAGAACAACGACTATCAATTTACATTGTTCACTGCGACAATAAGAACCTAGGTAACATCTGGTCATCTAAATATTACAAATGGAATAAAGAAGAAAGGCCTTATCTTTTTGATAATTTGGCATTAACAAATTTTCATACATCAGGTTCAGATATTTGGTATAAATATCCAAATCAAACAGTAAAAGCCTTATTGGAAACAGCTCAAGCATCGACAGAATTTATTGGAAGTCATTGTAAAGGGACTAATTCTGTTTACTATAAAAACACTGGAATAGGATATTATATTGTTGCCTCGTTATTACCGCCTGATTGCTTTATAAATGGGATTAAAACATCAAGTTCCAGAGAAACGGCAATATCCTTCCAGAGTACTGATTTAAGGAACATTTTTCACTCTTTGATTTCAAGTTCACTTTTTTTCCTTTACTATCATGCAAAAAGTAATTGTCGTGATTTAAACCCATCAGATATCACTCAATTTCAATTTCCAACTAGTATTTTAAAAGAAATGGCCTTAGTTGGCTATTCTGAAAAGTTGCAATCAGGTTTAATGGAAAATTCATGGTTTCAGATTAGAAACCAAAAACAGACCGGTGAGGTGAAAATTCAATCATTTACAGTTTCGTCATCCAAGCCCATTATCGATCAGATTGACACTGTATTGGCGCAGCATTATGGGTTTACGGAGGGGGAGTTGGATTTCATCATCAATTACGACATCAAGTACCGGATGGGGAAGGCGTTGTTTGGTGAGGTTGAGGATTTGGAGGAAGAGGAGGAATGAAATGTTAAAAATTAGCATAAATGTGAATTAGTTGAACAAATTAGCATAAAAGTGAATATATTTGCAAAAATAAAACGGCTACAAGATTTCCAGTTTCGAAGGG
>JBAXWR010000559.1:0-1763 GCA_037128295.1 Mariniphaga sp. | reverse complement strand
ATTGCTCAGCTCAAACCTAACCCAATGGCAACGCCTTGGGTAAACAAGCAAAATTTTGGATTGCGCCACAAAGTTTCAAAAGTTGTAGGAACACCATAAACAACATTATCGCACTTTCACCCTTAAGACCTGTCTTTTGTAGGAGTGTGGCATAATCTGAATTTGAATGATAATCACCTGCACTCCAAAGCAATCCCATCCCATGAAGGACTGTGCCAGAAACATTGTTCTGGAAGATGCTTAAAACATGAGATGGCCTACTAAATCCATTGACCGTAGATTTAACAATATCTATTATCTTTTGGCACTTTTGTCTTTTGTTCTATTAGAGTCTCTGAATTCGGCTTCAATTTGTTCAATGGTTGGTAAACTTGATTTTAACTCTTCAGGGAGAATATTGGTAAGATGGTATTCCGATATACCCATTGGTTTGTTGATATCGCTTAATGAATACTCAGCCACCACTTTATCTTTGCTTTTGCACAACAATAGGCCAATGGTCGGTTCATCGTTTTTTTGCCGGTATTGTTCATCGATGGCTTTGATGTAGAAGTTCAACTTTCCTACATGCTCGGGTTCAAATTCTGCTTTTTTTAATTCCACAATCACATAACAATGCAATCTGGTCTGGTAAAATAGCAGGTCGGTTGAGAAATCGCGGTTACCCACCTTTATTGGAATCTGATTTCCCATGTAGGCAAAACCAGCACCCAACTCCAACAAGAATTTTGTTATATGTCCGATAAGTTTGGTGTCCAACTCACGCTCATTGAAATCGGTACTCATTGTGAAAAAATCGAATACATAAGGGTCTTTTAAGGTTTGCTGTGCCAGATCGGATTGTGGGGCAGGTAGGGTTTTGCTGAAATTAGAAATGGCTTTGCCTTCGCGGTGATAGAGATCTGACTCGATCTGATGAACAAGCACAGTTCTGCTCCATCCATGACTTATTGTATTCGAGATGTAATATTGTGCTTCAAGAATAGTTTTGCATTTTGAAATAATCGTAATATTATGACCCCATGGTATTATAAATAGTTGTTCGATGCTCCAGACAGGCAATTGTGCAACAACTTGTTGCACAATTTTATTGGGTTGATTATAAAATAGATACCTTGACGGATATAAATAATATTTCGAAGTGAAAAGCCTTTTACCTCTGGAAATGCCTCAATTAAATCAGCACTTAACTGATTAAGGAATTTGCTTCCCCAATTTGTTTTTTCTTGTTTTTCCACGATGTCGGCACCCAATTCCCAATAGAATTGGAGCAGTTCCGTATTGACTTGTACAGCCGCCTTGATCTGGGATTTCCGAAACTTTTGTTTCAATTGAAGAATCCAGTTGCTATAATCAGGATCGGGGATAACCGGTTTCATTTCTGCCTTATTAGTATTTTTAATTGGTCATCATCTATATGGCTAAATTAGCGAAAACGGCAATACTTTTCTGTGGAAAATCAGAATTTAATTTAAAAAGTAGTTATTTACACGGAAATTGTTCCTGCCTGTGCCGATTTTCGGAGATAGTCCTTTCTCCAAAATCCAGGCACATTCAGCATTTTGGAGGTTGGTCTAAATCCCGGCACGGACAACATGCTGAATCGAAGATCAGCGAAGCTAAAGCTTGGCATACGCTAGCCCAACGGCAACGCCTTGGGAAACGATGAACCAACAACCAAATGGTAACACCTTGGGACAACAAGCAAAATTGTGGATTGCGCCACCGACTATTAAAGAGTGTTGCTCTACCCGTCCGAGAGG
>JBAXWR010000558.1:0-1764 GCA_037128295.1 Mariniphaga sp. | reverse complement strand
CATGACCAAGCATCTGCTCATACAAAATCCTCGATTTGACCCTTCTCAGGAATACGATGTTGCAGATGGCCGGCACATCAATGCCGGTGGTCAGCAGGTCAACGGTTACCGCGATGGTCGGATACTTCTCGTTTTTGTACCTTCTGACCAGTTCGGCAGGATCGTACGACTTTCCGGTTATCTTCTGTACTGCATTGTCGTTGAGGTCACAGCCTATTTTTTCAAATTCTTCTTTTAGAATTTTCACCACAAGATCGGCATGGTCGTCATTGGCCGCAAAAATCAGGGTCTTCTCCTCCCCGTCGGGATCGATCAACTGCACCAACTGACTCAGTGCGGTTCGATTGAACGATTCGGTGATCACCATCCGGTTGAACCCCTCGATATTGATGGCCAATTCATCTTCCAGTTCTGCCAATTCAATGATTTGATTGTTTTCCTTGTCGTAAACTTTTGGCTTTTCACCGATTTCCCAGACAATCCCTTCCTCGCCAAGTTTTGTCTTGATCAGGTAGGGTGGCTCATGGTCGATCAGGAAACCATCGATAACAGCTTCCCGATAGGAGTAATTGTAAATAGGAGCCCCAAAGATTTCGGTGGTGTGCAAGGCCGGGGTGGCGGTCATCCCGATTGCAGTGGCATCAAAATAGTCGATCACGCGCCTGTATTTGCTCACATAGTCCTGCTGGTTCTTAAAGCCAAGTTCTTCATCATCCATCTCTTTATCAAGCAGATATCCGCGATGTGCTTCATCCACGATAATGCAGTCGTAGGTGTCGATGGGTAAAGGGTCACTTTCGGTATAGAACAACCGTTTCACCATGCTTTGGACAGTGGCAAAGTGCAAACGGGTATCCAGTTCAGGGATCAGTTCTTTCAATCCCTGAATCTGGTAAATATCCTTAAAGGTATGCAGGTCCTCAATTTTGTCATCCTTAAAATGGTCCAATGCCTGGTTTGCAAGCAAACGGCGATCGACCATAAACAGGATCCTTCGGAAACGGTTCGATTGGATCAGCCTATATGCCAAGCCAATAATGGCCCGTGTTTTACCGGTTCCGGTAGCCATCGCCAGCAAAATTCGTTTAACCTGCGGATGATCCATAATGGTTTGCTCAACCCTGCCGATGGCTTCCATCTGATAATCCCTGAGCGAAAGGCCATTTTTATCCTGGAGAAAATTGGGTTTGCTGTTTTTCAACGTGTTGTTGGCCTCCTCAATGTCCTGCTCCCAAAGTTGTTTCAACCCTTCCGGCGAAAGCCAACCGTTTAACGACCTCGCATGGTTCCCCGGTTTTCTCACATCCACAAACCAAACACCGCTTTTGGTGGCAAGTTGTTGTAAATAAGGGCGGCCATTTGTTGAGAACAGAAAAGGGACCCTGTAGCTTTCCCATTTGCCCAAAAGTTGGACAGGCTTTTTTTCTTCGGCCAATTCCGAATATCGCTTCGATTGGGCCAGGTCGGTGGAGATGTCAAGGGCATATCGCTTTGCCTCAACGAGACCAAAAAGTTCGGTGCCAACAAACAAGGCATAATCGGCCCATTTACTGCCACATTTCCACTCGGCAATTGCCCTGTTTTTACCCTTTTCAGGAAGAGAACCTAACAATTTGTAATTCAGGTTAATCGTATCAACATCCCAACCGGCAGCCCTCAATTGCGCATCTATCAGCAACCGGGTTTCAGCTTCCGACATTTCAACGTTCAGGGCAGCCTTTTTTGAACGTTGTTTGATTTCGGAAGATTTCGCGGTTTTCAAAT
>JBAXWR010000557.1:0-1782 GCA_037128295.1 Mariniphaga sp. | reverse complement strand
CTATTACCGGATTAACAGCCGGTACAACCTACTATGTAAGGGCATACTCAACCAACAGTGTAGGGACGGGTTATGGCACTCAGGTAAGCTTCACTACCTCCTCAACATCTGGAAGTACTGTCACTGATATTGATGGCAATGTTTACAACACTGTCACCATTGGCTCGCAGGTTTGGATGGTCGAAAACCTCAAAACCACAAAATACCGCAGTGGTGACCTGATTGCCAATGTAACAGACAATGCTGCCTGGGCTGCTTTAGCCACGGGCGCCTATTGCTGGTACAACAACAATGCTGCAACCTATAAAGCAACTTACGGTGCTTTGTATAATTGGTATGCAGTTGCCGACAGCCGCAACATAGCACCAACTGGTTGGCATGTTCCAACCGATGCCGAATGGACCATACTAAAAGATTATCTGGGTGGCACAAGAGTGGCTGATGGCAAACTAAAAGAAGCAGGCACCGCACATTGGCTCACCCCAAATACCGACGCAACAAACAGTACTGGTTTTACAGCCCTTCCAGGCGGCTACCGCCTCTACCTCGGTGGGGCGTTCTATGATGTTGGCGAGGTCGGCTACTGGTGGAGCAGTACGGCATACGATGCATACAACGCATGGTACCGCGACCTCTACTACTACTACAACGCCAATGCCTACCGCGTCAACAACAATAAGCAGGAGGGCTTCTCCGTGAGGTGCGTAAGGGATTGAGTGTTAAGAAACACGGAACGTGTTTCTTAACACTCGGTGTATGCTGTTTTCAAAATGGTGGGCTGCAACAGATTGCTTTGTTTGACAAGGAACGAGCATTCCCCAACTTTTAAAACTTTGTGGCGCACTCCATAATTTTGCTTGTTTTCCTACGGCGTTGCCATTGTGTTGTTGTTTCATCGTTTCCCAAGGTGTTGCCATTGGGTTAGAGTATGCTGGGCTTTAGCTTCGCTGATCTTCGATTCAGCCTGTTGATTGTGCTGAGAGGGTGATGATGCAAAACAAAATTGATAGCACAATCAATTAAAAATCAAACTTTTTTCTAAACCGTTCCTGAAAAAAACAATTTTGTAAGTCAGTAAGAATAATTAAATTTGACTGAAAATATAATAACGCTCAAATATGGTTGATTACAGAAAAATAATTACAATAGAGCCGGGAAAAAGAGGTGGTAAACCATGTATAAGGGGCATGAGGATTACGGTATATGACATTCTCTCCTGGTTGGCTCTGGGAATGTCAATAGATGAAATTATTGAAGATTATCCTGAATTGGAAGTCGAAGATATCTTTGCAGCCTTAAGTTTTGCTGCTGACCGGGAACGCAGTATTTATCAGGTAGCAGTATGAAATTGCTCTTTGATCAGAATATCTCACGTCGGATCTTAAAGAAATTATCAACACTCTATCCTGATTCGAGCCATGTCACTGCCGAGGGGCTAAAAGATGCATCTGATCTTGAAATTTGGGAATATGCCAAACTTCGTCATTTTATTATAGTCACTCAGGATTCCGATTTTAATGACCTATTTCTTTTAAAAGGCTTTCCTCCCAAAATCTTGTGGTTTCGAACAGGCAATCTCAGGACAGATGATCTTGCCATTATTCTGAAAAATCAACAATACGATATCCGAGATTTTGTCCTCAATAATAACCTTGGATGTCTTGAATTTTCAAGAATAATGATCCGATCCGCCAAATAATCTTCACCAAACTTTTAAAACTTTGTGTCGCACTCCACAATTTTGCTTGTTTTCCCAAGGCGTTGCCATTGGCTGTTGTTTCA
>JBAXWR010000556.1:0-1785 GCA_037128295.1 Mariniphaga sp. | reverse complement strand
ATTTTTTTTTCATTTGCTGAAAAAGAATTCAAATGTGGCAATCACAATTGCCTTATTGTTCGCTCTTCACCCCATGCATGTTGAGTCTGTGGCATGGGTTTCAGAAAGGAAAGATGTACTTTATACAGCATGGTACTTTCTATCATTGTTAACCTACCTGTTTTATTTAGACAGAGGCAAAAAATTTTATTATTTTCTGGCATTAATCTTTTTTATCGTTTCCTGCCTATCCAAAGCCCAGGCGGTAACATTACCAATCGTATTGATACTGATAGACTATTTGTCGACCAGAAAATTTGAATGGAAATCCGTGTATGAAAAAATCCCATTCTTTCTATTATCTCTCATCTTTGGCATTGTCGCCATATTTGCCCAAAAAGCAAACAACTATATAAATCCATTGGGAATACCAGTCTCCCAGAGCCTCTTCTATGCACCATACAGCCTTTGGATCTACCTTGTGAAATTCCTGGTTCCGTTCCACCAGACGGGAGTATACAATTATCCTTTATCATTGGAAGGTATAATGCCGTATTATATATACTTCTCTCCCCTGATTTTTCTGTTCCTGATTATTGTTGTCTGGAAAACTTGTAAAAGCTATAAATACATCACATTTGGCCTGGTATTTTTCATTGCAACCATTTTCCCGGTTTTACAGTTTCTCTCGGTTGGTGGTGCTGTAGTTGCAGAACGATATACCTATATTCCATATATTGGTTTAAGCTGCATCGTAGCTATTGCATTTTGGGAATACTGGTCAAACTCTACCTTAACAAATAAAAACATACTATCCCTTTCAGGGATCTTCATCATGCTGTTAATGTTTGTATTAACCTGGAACCGCACCCTTGTGTGGAAAGACAGTATTGCTTTCTGGAGCGATGTGATAGAAAAAAATCCGGTCTGTGTTGAAGCGTATTATAACAGGGCGGCTATGTACAATGAAAAAAATGAATACGATAAAGCCGTAAAAGATTTTACGGCCGGGCTGAAAATTGACCCGAACGATTCAAAGAAATTAAATTTTTATTCATCCCGCGCATTCATTTATCAGAAAATGGGAAAATACGATTCAGCATTATTTGATTGTTCAAACGCAATTAAAAAAAATCCCGATTATATCAACGCATATCTAGATAGAGGGATACTGTATACCGACCAGTTTGGAAAATACGATTCGGGTATCAGTGATTTTAAAAAGTTTCTGCAACATAAACCACAAGATATCAACGGAAATATGAATTTAGGAATCGCATATTATAAAAAAAATGATTTTGATAGTGCCAAATTGCTATTTTTAAAATCAATTGCTTTAAATCCCGCAAATGGAAATGCTCATAACCTTCTTACATACATATATTATAAAAATAAAGATTATTTATCTGCATATAACCATGGAATGCTTGCTCAACAGTATGGTGCAAATGTTGATAGTTCTCTGATGATTTTTCTTCAAAATAAAATAACTAATAATTGAGCAGTGCCATTTCTAATGAAAATTGAAAGAAATAATATATTTACCTACCAGTAAAAGTTAAAAATAATAATCACTGTCCGCCACAACCAGCTTATTAACAATTTTTTTTGAAGTACTTCAGACGTAACAATTTGCAATCCTGAGTTCATTCAGTTTAATTTATTAAATATGATGACAAATTCTAAATCATTGAATAAGTATCTTCCACACGCAATTATAATTGCATTTGCCTTTGCGTTGTATTGCAATACACTTTTGTATGACTATACCCTCGACGACCTGATTGTGATAAAAAATAATGCATT
>JBAXWR010000555.1:0-1832 GCA_037128295.1 Mariniphaga sp. | reverse complement strand
AGTGCATATTTCGGGTAAATCACTGAAAGATAGAAGATCATCTGATTGATATTCAATGAGAATACTCTTTAAAACTTCAAGAGCTGATTTCCGGCTATAAAGTTCGGGATGGGTTTGGTTCCAATTCGCCACCGGAGAATTCCGAAATTCGGGGCAGCACCCTGACTTTAAAGGTGACAATAGCTTATGGGTTGCCGGACTCCACCCCCATGGAAAAAGAAAACCTTTTTCAAGGGACAAAAAGTCAGGATCGCTTAAAGCAGCATCCAAAGGCAGAAATGAAGGAAGTTTGAAACCTGCCTCTTCCAATTGGTCACAAAACTCAGGAGAAGGAATTTTATCAACTAAAACAATGTCAGTGGAATCTGCTAAAAAGGCAGGCAAAATACCAAGTTCTTTTTCAAACCTCCTCAATTGGGCTGGAGCCATATAGTTGGTGGAACCATTGGCCACTGCCAATTCACAGGTAGGATTGAAATAATAAATATCTGGCTTCATTCTGCAAAATTATCTGAATCTGACCATTCCCGAAGGATTCACACTTAAAAATTCTTTATCTTGCAAAAATAAATAATGACAAAATGAAAACTTCAAAATACCTGATTTGCAACGATATAATGGCCAAGGAAGGTGAACCTGCCGAATTTATCCTCCACAATCGTCATCCACGGTTTCTTGCCAAAGTGGAAGAACTCGATTTTGAGGAACTCGAAGACCGTCCGGAAAAGCCATTTGCCGATATTCTTTACATCAACGGAAAAGGTGCAATGGTAATCTACAGGCTTACAGTCACCGAGTTTTACGAAAAAGCCGAAGAAGACGATGTACTTGATGAATTGTTCCCTGCCCGTGATTTCTACACCCAATATTTACAGGATATTGAAGCCGAAGACGGCGAGAAGGAAGGTTTCCCGGTCAAGGATTTTAGTCCTGAATTGCCAGGATTAAAGATTCTACACTCTGCTGATTCATGGACAGTTATCTTCAATGGAGTAATTGCTGAATTCTCTTCCGAGGATGATATGGATGAATTCCTCGAGCACGATCTGGAAGTAGAACCGGAACTGTTGGACAAAGGGGTGATCAATGAATTTGAGTAGGTTTCCGTTTTAAATAATGATACATCGGGTAACCCAATACAGATATCAGGATGATGTTTGTACCAAGATAGAAACCACCTGTCATCTGTTCCGATTCGCCGAAAACAAAATAGGCCATCAGGATGCCATAAACAGGTTCAAGGTTGATTGTTAAAGTAACCACATAAGCAGACAGATGTTTCATGATATCGACGGTTACTGCAAAAGCATAGGCAGTACAGACAATTCCCAAAATCAGCAAATAAAAAAGATCTGACAGGGTTGGTAAGGACATCACTGAAGTTTTAGTCCACCCAGAAATGATTAAAAAGATCGCTATTCCAGCACCCCCCCCCACCATTTCATAGAAACTAATTACCGAAGCTTTCTGATGGACAACCAATTTCTTATTGAGGACAGTAAAAAGTCCGGCAAGAAAGGCTGAGATCAGAGCAACGATCATACCCAGGAAATACCTTGTTTCAAACCTAAAAATCAAATACAATCCAAAAATTATCAACAAACCAATGAGTACTTCCACTGCATTAATCCGTTTTCGGAAGAAGAATGGTTCAAGCAAACTTGTAAAAAGTGTTGTCGTGGCAAAACATCCCAATGTCACAGAAATATTTGAAATTTGAATGGCACCGAAAAAGGTTATCCAATGTACTGCCACAATAATCCCAATGCCAAAAAGTCTAAAAAACTGTATCCTACTGATTGACAGGTCAGTATTTTTCCATTTAAGGAAAA
>JBAXWR010000554.1:0-1834 GCA_037128295.1 Mariniphaga sp. | reverse complement strand
ACTCCGGAGAATATGGAATTTTCCGGAGTCACCAAATCTATGAAAAAAAGCAAAAGCAAAAACAGTTGATTAACAATACCTTAAAATAAGATTAATCATTTGCACGACGTACCTCCAGTTCCTTTTTCATCATATCGGTCGTTGTGGCATCTATCTTATAGAAAAACATGAAAATGGCACACGACATATAAAGGATTCCGGGAATTACCGAAACCAGAAGTTTGATTCCGGTAATCGCAGTGTCGGATTGGGTTACATTCGGAACAAACTGAGATATTGTCAATATCCAACCGGCAATGGCAGCACCTATGCCCCATCCAGCTTTTTGGGCGAAAACAGCAGCAGATAAATACAACCCTGTGGCACGCCTTCCTGTTTTCCAATCGCCGTAATCTGCCGAATCGGCAATCATTGTCCATAATAATGGTACAGCAGGGGCGTAGGCCATTTTAGCAATGATATTGAAAATGTAAATGGTTGTCAGGTTATTGACACCAGGAAGATAGATCAGCATAAAAAAGATCCCCGATATGATTGAACTGCCCATAAACACATTCTTGTTACCGAACCTTTTGGCCAATGGTTTGGAGAAGGGCAATGCAACAATCAGTGCAACTGTACCGATCACATTGAATAACTGTACGTTGTTTTCCTTGCCAAGGTAATATTTGAAATAATAGGCAATGGCTGCATTTTGCATCGCAAACATCACAAACGAAACGATACCCACGATTGCCAGAATGACCCATGCAGGATTTTTGAACAGATTTTTTAAGTCTTCAACCAGTGAATTTTGCTGTACTTTTGATGGTTTAACCCTTTCTTTTGTCGTTTTGAAAGTAATAAAGAAGAAAATCAAACTCAGTACCGCAAACAAAAACAGCGTATATTGAAAACCTTGAGCCTTGTTCCCATGCCCAAAATATTCCGACAAGGTCAGTGCCAGTCCGGTAACAATAAATTGACCGGCAAACCCAGCTATAAACCTGTATGAATTCAACCCGGCCCGCTCATAAGTATCATCTGTCATAACTGCTCCAAGAGCAGAGTAGGGGAGATTTATGAAAGAATAAGCTGTCATGAGTAGAACATAGGTTGCCCCGGCATAGATAATTTTACCGACTTCCCCGAAATTGGGTGTCGTAAAAGTAAGGATTGCCAGAATCGCGTAAGGAATTGCTCCAAATAAAATGTAAGGCCTGAACTTTCCCCAGCGGGTAGTAGTCCTGTCGGAAATCACACCGATCAGTGGATCGATTGCCATGTCCCAGAACCTGGCAATCAGCATGATCGTACCTGCGGCAGCGGCTGAAATACCATAAATGTCGGTGTAGAAAAACAACAGCCAGAACCCTACCATGTCCCAGACAAAATGGGAGGCGGTGTCACCTAGACTATAACCGACCTTCTCCCCAATGGATAATTTTGAAGAAACGTTGTTCATAAGTGATTGTCATTTAATTAATTGATGATTATATATTTTTGATTACCAAATCAATCTCGCAGTTTCATCTGTATTGTCTGCTCATATTTTATATTAATATATTGACTAACTGTGCTTTAATCAATTAAATGTGAATAATTTTACTTTTTTGGCTTATAAAACCTGATGTAATCCACTTCCATGCTTTGCCGGAATGCGACATCGTCAGTTCCTTTCACATTTCCCCAGGAATTTTAGTTACTTCTTGGACGAAATCATTTGAATAATGCTAATTGTAAATTACCTGAACACAATTTATTACACAACTTGTCCCGATCCATTAGGAGAGAACCACAGAGGATTCACAACTTGTCCCGATCCTTGGCAGAGGGTCACAGAGTTTTTGGACAC
>JBAXWR010000553.1:0-1840 GCA_037128295.1 Mariniphaga sp. | reverse complement strand
TTGCTCCAAACGAGGATTTGAAAAATATTTGTGTACTAAATTAATAGACTTTATAGAATATAGGAAGTATCAATCGACTTTAGTTCAGCATCTATTGTCATTTTCTCATTGTTCCGGAACATCGTGATGTTCGTAAAGTTGTTCGTCTCAGCCGGGGTTACGGAACTGAAAGCAACTCCTTTTATTTTAGGGTCGGCCAATAATTCACCCGACAAAGCATTGATCTGTGATTTTGCATTTCCGGGCAACCTTACAACCATCACATTTTGGGTGTTATACCCAAGATCCTGATGGTTAATAAAATAGATTTGTTTCACGATAAACAAGGTTGCTATAATAACTGCCTGTGCAACAATAAATTGAAGGATAACGCTCCATTTCCCGAAAAAATTCTTCCGACCGGTATAACCACTGTCATTTTTCTTCAATAAATTGGATAAAGATTCAAGGTTTATATTGAAAAAAGAGAAAATCACGGACAGAATCCCACCGGAAAATAAAAGGAAAAAGATAAACAGTAAAGCCGACCAGCCCATTTCAGGCGTATAACCTGCCGGAATATCAATAAATGAATAGAAGTTTTTAAGTAGGATGAAGGTAAGAAACAGACTGACAATCAAAGCACTGAATGTAACAAGCAATGACTCAGTAAGAAACTGGTATAGAATAGACAAAGGTTTGCCTCCCAATATCAGCTTTAAAGCAATCTGCTTTTTCTGTTTAAATGTTTCGGCCAAAAAGAAATTGCTATAGTTGAAAAAGGCGATCAGAAAAATAAAGATTCCAACCATCGAAATCGCCAACAACAAGCCTCCGCTCACGGTATGCTGATTAAAATTCCCAAATTGGCTGTCCTTATGGACCTCACTTAGTGGCTGAAGTTTAAACAACCTGCGCTCCACATATTCATCATGACGATGTAATGCGTGGAGGGCTTTGATTTTCTGCTCCACAGCGGATACTTCATTTTTATCATTCAACACCACATAACATTGAAAAATATCCGATAAGCTGTCCCAATTTGTAAAAGCGTCTTTAGCTATTGATTCTGAAAAGGTCACCAATGACAACATTACCTTAAACGGGAAATCGGTGTTCACAGGAAAATCACTGACAACACCTGTGACTGTGAATGTTTTTCCAAAAACGTCTATCACTTGTCCAATTGGCTCCTGATCCAAAAAAAGTTTATTGGCAGTTTCTTTGGTAAGGATTGCAGTAAATGGTTTATCCAACGTTTGCTTACCTTCCCCCTTGAGCCATCCAATCCCGGTTTTGCCAAAATCGAAAACATCAAAAAAAGATGACTCGGCGAAAACGACTCCATCGTCCATTGACAATACTTTTGCTTCTGCATTTCCTTTTGAAGGCAACCCAATTTTCTGACCACCAGTATAAAACAATGAGGTGACACTCCGCATCTCGGGAATTGACTTTTTAAACTCTCCGGGGAAAGGGAAGTAAATACCTGCCCGGTATTCAAAACTACCACTTAAGTAGTCGAGGCCGGATGTTACCCTGACCACCCTGAAGGTATTTTTGCTCTGGGTATGAAAAGCATCAAAACTAAGCTCGTGATTGACCTTCACATAAATCACCAGGCTACTGGTCAATCCGATTACAAGGCCAACAAATATCAGCATTGTCAGCCTGAAATTCTGGGTAATCCGCCGAATGGCAATTTTAAGATTTTGAAAGCTCATATCGTTAATGAATTAATTATCATTTATTTGATCCAGTATTTTGAAAGTTCTCCCTTCGTTTCCTTTCCAATTTCCGTGCATTTTGGCGCATTGGCCATCCGATCTTCCAATCACTTTCTGATTGCGCCACCATATCC
>JBAXWR010000552.1:0-1921 GCA_037128295.1 Mariniphaga sp. | reverse complement strand
CGACAAACGCACCGACAAAGCGGCGCAATCAGAATAGATGTTGGGAGATCGGATGATCCCTGCGCCGCAAAGCAAAACCTCAGAGAAGCGATCTTTTATATTTATCTCAATATCAATATATTACAAGACAAACAAAATAATTGGTTTTGTAACATTTTATCAACAAACCCAATCTCCAATTTGCACCCTCCAACGATTGTCGATTTGCGGCGCAGTGAACAATTGATCTCTTTTGGAATTTTCTGATTGCGCCGCAGTTCTGGGAGATGACTTTCCTTCTACCAATATTTCGCACCTCTGGTGCTTTGATCGTGCTGAAAATTAAATTTGGATTCCTGATATTGTTATGATTGGGATGTTAGAACAGGTCTATTAAATATTGAGAGACAATACAATACAATACATTACATATAATACAAAGCACACCCCCCCAAAAAAAACGACCGCCACAGGCGGTTCCATTTCTCGTTCGTTGCTGCAAAAAAATTGTATGTGGCGCTCTGTCCCTCCACGCCTCATTACATTTTTTTTTGCAACTCACACTTGCTCAAAAGTAAAGCCGGAATGGACTGCCAATTCACCCTATGAAATTAGTTAATTTTTAAAAGAATATTTCAAAGGGTAAACTACGGGTCGGACACAAGGCGGAAACCTACGGCATAGTAGGGGTTTCCGGGGCTGGTGTTGTCGCGATTCGCCGCCCTACAGTCCTGTGCATAGCTATTCCAAGCACCACCGCGAATAACCCGGCGGTAACCAGCAAAAGACTCCTTATGATTATCATTTAGCGGTTTAGCATAATAATATTCATCGTACAAATCACTGCACCACTCCCACACGTTGCCATGCATATCGCACAACCCCAAAGCATTAGGCGCAAAACTACCAACAGGCATCGTTTTTTCCCTATATATACCCTTTGGATTGTTGTTGTAGGGATAATTGCCATTATAATTGGCTTGCGAAGTTGTAAGGTTGTTACCTGTATTGAAAGGGTTTGTTGTGCCGGCCCGACAGGCAAATTCCCATTCGGCTTCCGTTGGCAGACGATAGGTTTTGCCTGTTCTTTGGTTCAGCTTTTTGAGAAATTCCTGTATATCTAACCAACTCACCTGCTCCACTGGGCAGTTGTCGCAACCTTTAAAAGACGAAGGGTTGGTTCCCATAATATCGGTCCATTCCTTTTGGGTCACTTCGTACTTGCCGATGTAAAAATCGGAAACGACAACTTTGTGGGCAGGTTTTTCATTATCAGAGCCATTGTCATCGCCCATCATAAATTCGCCACCTTTTACAAGAACCATTTGCGGAAAGGCAGAATCATTGGTTGGGGCATTTACAGCTTGAATCAGCTTATCTTTCGGATCAAATATTGGTTTCTTTTCAGCTTTCTTTACTTCCTGATTTACTGTACTTTCAGTCTTTTTCGGTTCAACATTTTTGGTTCTTGTATCTTCAGCAGGAACTATATTTTGTTCCGTCTCTACTGGAGTTTGAATGATGCCAGTGGTATTTAGGTAAAAGTAAATAGCAGTAAACACCAAGACTATTACCACAAAAGATGAGAGAAGGTAGATCAACTTTTTGCGTTTGGGGTTCATCGTTCTTAAAGACGCCGCAGGGTCTTGCAGACTCCTGTGGGTCTCTGCGGACGTTGGTTGCTGGTTTAAAACTGGGATAGACGGTTCTTCGTCGGCTTTTTGGGCTGCTAACCTTTGTTGCTCTACCTTTTCTTCCTCTAATTTTTGTAGTTCAAGTCGCTCTTGTTTCGCTTTCTGCTGTATCTCTTTTAATTGCTTATCAACTAATAACTTATCTTGATTTTCGATTTCAATCCGTTCGTCTTTTGCCTTTTGGGCTGCTAATCTTTCTTGTTCAGCTTTTTCTTCCTGCAATTTCTTCTGTTCCAGTCGCTCATGTT
>JBAXWR010000551.1:0-1923 GCA_037128295.1 Mariniphaga sp. | reverse complement strand
TTTAAACAATTCCAATGCCATATCGTAGGGCAATCCATCAATACGGTAATATTCAGCCTGTTCAAAATGGTTAACTCTGCTGGTAATCAGCAAATGGAAATTGGAGCAACGGCGCAGGGCCTGGTAGTTTTGTTTCAGGTCGTCAATTTCGTTGGCATTGTCGATCACCAACAGGCAGGGCTTCTCGAGTGAGGCCATTGCCGTGAGCAAAACTTTTAACCGTTCTTCAGTCGGCATCGTTGGTTCAAAGGTCAGTTTCAGCGGTCCGGCCAGGGTCAACAATGCATTGCAGATACTCTTCTGGCTCAGCACCCAAGCCACATGGGAATATTCATCTTTGTAAATGTGGTAATATTTGGAGGCAAGCGAAGTTTTTCCCACGCCTCCGTTCCCGTTCACCAACAGCAAAAGATTATCGCCAGCAAACAACTTGTCCTTAATGGCCTGTAAATCTGTTTCCCTGCCCAAAAAGACTTCGGGCATAAATGGGGGTTCGGTGAGATGGTGGGGAGTTTTCGCTTCAGCCTCGTGAATGATGATTTGAAATGTGGCGTTTGTTATGCCCTCAATATTGTATATTTTCTCTCCATTTTGATTGACTACCTGCTTTATGTTTCTGTTTCTCAGTTCAGAAAGTATTTCATCGGTTTTGGTGGTTTGCTTTTGTATCTCATTAATTACCTTGTAAAGTTCATTTAATGAGATTGTTCCGCTATCATATTTTTTCATAGGAAATGGAATAAATAGTAAAATTCGACGTAAAAGACTTTGTGAAACTTTGAGCCTTCGTGTCCTGGTGGCATATTGTTTTCAGCCACGAAGGCACTAAGTCACGACTTGTCCCGACACTCGGGAAAGATTTCACCAAGGATCACCTGGCAAAGATCATTTAGGAGAAATCAGCCTTGTCAATCTTATCGATATTGTAGATTTTTTTTGCAGATTGGATATTGACCTTACTGCCAACAACGCCTTGGATTACAATATTGCCGTTTCCCGAAACGTTACTCGTGTTAATTATTTGGTTAACAGGCATTTCATCGGTTTCTGATTGATTGTTTAGTTCGATGAAGCCATTTGCAGCCAATTTTTCCAATTGCTTATTGAATTTGTATAAGAGCTCATCTGTATTTTTGTAGGTTGTATAGAAATGGCCAAGCTTATCTAGTTTTTCCTGAAAAGCCCATAAGCTCGCAATCTCTTTTTTGTTTGCAGAACTTATTGTGATTGGCACATCTTTAAAATAGGTAAAGATGTGCGGTTTATTCGTCTTCTTAAATTGCTGATAGGCGGTATCAAATTCCTCATCGGTGTATAAGCCCACCTTGGTAAAGAACAGCATTACAAACAGATCGCTGTCGGCAATAGCCTTATTGTATTCGTCCTGCAAGCGTGTTGGCGACATGGCATCGAGGAAATCTTCCCAGATAATTAGTTCTATAAAGATGCCTTTGCCGAACCACTCCTTATTTTTGCGGTTGATAAAAATTTCAAACTCCTTGCGGTCATCCAAAAGTTCGGATGAGGATGCCAGAAACAAACGGGTCGTTTTCATAGATGATATGATGATTATTGCAATATTAAAAGCTACAAAGTAACAAATTGTTTTACAATTTCATTTGCTAAAAAATTGAAAATGATGAATTGATATACCCTACTGTACTTAAATGCTTTGCCCTATGTTCCTAAATATTTAAAGCCATGAAACATAATTATATAGATCTAATGCAACAGTCATATAGGCTAATATTCAACTTCATTCCAATCTCTGAATCTTGCAATCTCCGGCACATTTTCAGCCAGATATGAAATAATACGTTTCCATTCAACAAATTGTATCTTTCCATTTCTATTATCCTTTTTTGCTTTATACACCATTGCCAATTTATAGTATGAAATCGCCAATCCTTCAAACAATCCAAC
>JBAXWR010000550.1:0-1929 GCA_037128295.1 Mariniphaga sp. | reverse complement strand
AACTAACTAACCTAACTAAACCTAAACTTATGAAAAAAAATGTACTGCAAAGATATACCCTATCGGGCACCCCTCCAAATATTTCGTGTTAATAAAATGTAAAATTATAAAAAGAAACCGGACACCAAAATGAATTGATGTCCGGTCCTTGTGGTGCCACCTGGAATTGAACCAGGGACACACGGATTTTCAGTCCGTTGCTCTACCGACTGAGCTATGGCACCTTGTTTCTAACGCGGTGCAAAAGTAATTAAAGTTTAATAACCACCAAATGTTTTCAAAAAAAATCACCATGGAGATTGATTTTTTTTGAAAGGTATGAATCGTTATTTTAATACTTTTGCAACCTGTTCAAAACAAATTAATGGAATATTTTTCTGCTCAATTAACCAATGGGATAAGGCTTGTACATCAATATGTTGATTCGCCTGTTGCCCATTGTGGGATTATCATCAATACTGGTTCACGCGATGAGGCACCTCAGGAACAAGGTATGGCACATTTCATAGAACACACCATTTTCAAAGGTACTTCAAAACGAAAGTCGTTTCATATTTTAAGCCGCCTCGAAGATGTGGGGGGCGAAATGAATGCCTATACTACAAAAGAGGAGACCGCCATTCACGCTTCCTTTTTGGCCGAATATTATCCCCGTACCATTGAATTATTCAGCGATATCCTGATTAACAGCACCTTCCCTGAAAATGAATTAAAGAAAGAGAAGGAGGTCATCATTGACGAGATCAACTCCTACAACGATTCGCCTTCGGAGCTGATCTATGATGAGTTTGAAGAACTGATCTTTGAAGGTCATGCCATTGGACGAAATATTCTTGGAACACCCGATAACGTACGTGAATTTACACGTGACAATATCAAACAGTTTATTTCAAAAAATTACAATACCGATCAGATGGTGATCTGTTCTGTTGGTAACATTACTGGTAAGCGGTTTTACCATCTTATCGAGAAATATTTCAATTTGCTTCCTTCCAATCCACGTACTTTCCAACGTCCCATATTCAATAGCTACATTGCCAAAATCAAATCTGTTGAAAAGGAGACCTTCCAGGCACATTGTCTGATCGGTGGTCCGGCTTATGACGTCCTGAATCCCAACCGGATAGGTTTAGTACTGTTAAACAGTGTTTTAGGAGGACAATCCGGTAATTCGAGGCTTAATTTGTCACTACGCGAAAGGAATGGAATCGCATACAACCTTGAGTCAAGCTATACTGCATATTCTGACACTGGAAATATTACCATTTATTTTGGAACCGATAAAGATAACCTTGATAAAGCGATTTCATTGATCAAACGTGAGATTAAAACCCTTCAGGAAAAACTTTTGGGAAATATCCAGATCAGTAAAGCAAAAAAACAGTTGGTTGGACAATTGGCTATGTCGCAGGAAAACCATGAAGACCTGATGCTTACCTTGGGTAAAAGCTTTTTGATTTACAACAGGATGGAAGGGCTTGAAACGATCTATAAGAAGATCAATGCGATAACCTCTGAGGAGGTTCGGGCAATTGCCAATGAAGTGCTTGATTTTGACCAATTGTCGATGCTAATCTACAAATAATTGATAATACCCGACAAAATATTGGACCAATATGTGATGGACCATATTGAGGATGAAGATCCACTATTGGCCAGGCTCTATCGCAAAACCTTTGTCAAAATGGTTAATGGTCGGATGTGTTCCGGACATTTGCAAGGCTCACTACTCACTTTATTGAGCAAACTCATCCGTCCAGACAGAATCCTTGAGATTGGGACATATACTGGCTATTCTGCTTTATGCCTCGTTAAAGGATTGTCAAACAATGGATTGCTACATACAATTGAAATCAATGAAGAGTTCGAACAATTTGCTTCCGAGTTTTTTAAGGAGGCAGGATTGTCTAAAAAAATCATTCATCATAT
>JBAXWR010000055.1:0-33459 GCA_037128295.1 Mariniphaga sp. | reverse complement strand
GAGCAAGGTCGAAACCGATACCTGCAGTTACAGAAAATTTGCGGCTGAATTTAATTTCGTACTGTCCATAGACACTGTAAAGCTTAACATGGAATGAAGCAGATGGATGGGTCAGAATATAAGTCCTTGTATTGTCGGTGTAATTGTAGTTGCCCCTTACACGTGCCGGTCTTATCGCAAGAAAATCCGCCACGCTATTATAGTCCAAACGACCGTTCCATGAATTCACGAAACCATAATCAATATTGTACAACTCGTTGTGCGTTCCAATGGTAAACGTATGGCTATTCTTGAAGAAAGTGAGGTTGTCACTAATTTCCAAAGTGTTTTGCTTGAAACCGAAAATAGTCGATTCGCGCTCCGAACCCAAAAAGATTGTTCCACCACCACTTGCAATCTGGATCTGTGGCATACGAGCGTCGGTCAATGGATCGCGGGTATCTTTTACACTACTGTAACCCAAAACCAGGTTGTTGGAAAGTGAATTTGACAAACGTGATTTCAGCTCCAATACCGTTGAAGTAGAATTGTTTTTCTGCAGGAAGTCGTTGCTCTGAAACCTGAAATTTTGTTGGTCGCGCTCAAGATTGGTGGCTCTTGAAAAAACGGTGTTGTTACGCAGGATCAACTGGTTCTTACTGTTGATGTTCCAGTCTAGGCGGTTGAAGAATTTCTCTGAATTGGCATAACGGCTGCTCGTACCTGATTGCATCGGGTCGAAACCATATGTCGTTTTTACGAAATTGGTAATATCTGTTGCCTGTTGTGCTGTAATAACATTTGAAATATCGGAAGAACCAGCCCCGAAAATGATTGGGTCTTCCCTTTTTGCAAGTTCCATATTACTGAAAAAGAACAATTTATCTTTGATCAAAGGCAGACCTACCCTGTAACCGGTCTGGTAATCTGTAAAACCGGAAGGCATTTTTGATTTATCGCCTGCACTGTTGGGACCAACAAGGGCAGAATTCCTTCCAAAACCATAAACAGAACCTTCAACCTTGTTTGACCCACTCCTTGTAACGGCGTTGATACTACCTCCGAGGAAGTTACCGATTTTAATATCGAATGGGGAAAGGAAGACTTGCATCTCCTGGATCGCATCGAGGGAAACGGCATTGCTTCGGGTGCTGCTGCCGATCATACCGGAGGAATTGGTCTGCCCTCCCAATGATGGACTAAAACCGATTGCATCATTGTTAATTGCACCGTCGATGGTCACATTGTTGTAACGGAAGTTGGTTCCCATAAATGAATTATTCGAACCCTGAGGTGTAAGTCGTACCATATCTTTAAAGCTTCTGCTCAAAGTAGGCATATAGTCGATTTGTTCTTTGCTGATATTAGTTTTGGCGGCTGCCTGAGCGGCTGTTCCTCCTTTAAATGTGGTAACAACAACTTCTGATAGCTGGACATCAGAGGACTTCAGGTTGAAATTAAAGGTCTCATCTGTTCCTAATGTCAGATAAACATTCTCTTTTTTTTGTGTCTCATAACCAATGAAAGATACTTCCACAAGATAGGGACCGCCAGGAGCGAGGTTGTTGAGCACATAATTTCCTTTGTCTGTAGTGATTACGCCATACATCATCCCTGTTTTCTGATATACAGCCTTGATTGTGGCCCCGACCAACGGACCTTCCTTATCCTTGATCATCCCACTGATGCTGGAGGTCGTAACCTGCGCTTTCGTTAAAACAACGACAGCAAAAAAAACAATTGTTAATAAAAACTTCGATCTGATTTTCATATTTAATGAATTAAATTTTAATGGATAAATAACTCAATTTCAGTCTGTTATTTATCGGATGTATCTGAATAAATCCATGACAAAGGTCTGGTTATATTTCTGTCGCGTGGTTACAAAACCATTAAACCATGTTCCAAAATGGTTACATTTTTGATATTGAAACTTTTTTTCAGGGAAATTAACAATAAAAAAAGCGTTATAGGTTTTATCTATAACGCTCATATACTGATAATTGAAAATTATCTATAATTGAGAATCAGACTGCTCAATTTGTTGCTGCCTTTGAAGTTGGTTGTGAAACTGCCACTTCATTGTAAACTGGGGTCATTCCATTTTCGGCGAGTGGGGTTTGAATGGGTTTAAGATGAAAATCCAAATTCTCATCGGCACCCAATTTCAAAAAGAAATTCTCGATTTTCTGTGTCTCATAACCTGCATACGAAACCTCGATGATGTAAGGTCCCCCGGGGTTCAGATTGTTGAGCCTGAAATTTCCTTTCTTTGATGTATTCACATCATACTGAACGCCTGTTTTCTGATAGTATGCTTTAACTGTTGCTTTTGCCAGAGGACCTTCATTGTCCCTGATCAACCCACTGATGCTTGCGGTCGTAACCTGTGCATTTGATATAAAAACGATTGCAGTAAAAACGATTGTCAAAAATAATTTTAATCCGATCTTCATAACCAATGAATCTAATGTTTGTGTTAAAATAAATTCATCGCAAAGATCTTCCTATAATTCCTACAAGTGGTTACAAAATGATTAAAGGGTGTTACAGAACGGTTACATTTACTTTGGCAAGGAGAACAAGAATTCCAAACCTCCCCCTTTTCTGTTCCGTACAGAGATATCTCCTTTGATGCTTAAGATGGCATTTTTTACAATTGCCAGCCCTAAACCAGTGCCACCTGCCTTTCGGGAACGGCCGGAATCCACCCGATAAAATCGTTCAAATAATCTGGAAAGATGTTCTTCATCAACGCCAGGACCATTATCTGCAAACGAAAAATAATAGAACTCATTGTCATCGTGATACTTACTTATATAAATGGTAATGCCGTTACCACCATAATTGACAGAATTTTCAATCAGATTCCTTAAAACGGAAAATACAAGGGAAGAATTGGCATTTACGATCAACCCTTTATCAATCAAACAATCCACGTTTATTCCTTTTTCCCTTATCTTGTCACTTAAACCTTCAACCGCTTCCTCGATCACCTTTAATAGCACAACTTTCTCACGTACGTAAAGATCGGAATACTCCTCAATTTTGTTCAGCAATGCTATATCGTTGACCAGTTGTGTCAGCCTTTCCGACTGATGAAAGGCTTTCTTTATGAAGTAATGAAGTTTCGTCCGGTCAAGGTCGGGATTGTTTAACAAAGTTTCGAGATAACCCTTTACAGAGGCAATGGGGGTTTTCAGTTCATGCGAAATATTAGAAGTAATTTGCTGCTTCATGATACTCCTTTTCATCAATTGGGTCTTATCCGTAATCAGGATTTCAAAACTGTAATCAGGAAATATAATACACTGTATATTAAAATGATACCTGTTTTTTTGAATCGAATATTCCAGCCTTGGCAATTCGTTTGGAACAATATTTCCATTGTCTGAAAATATCTTTTCAATGAATTGATTGACTTCACCAAAAACATCCGAATCGAATATTTTTTCAGCCTGTGTTTCGGTCTCATCTGTTATAATATTGATATACAATATAAAATGGCTGTTGTTGAGGATTATTTTTCTGTCGCGTGAAAAGAAGGCTATCCCTTCTTTCAACACGTTCAGGTGGCTGATCAGTTTCTCTTTTTCAATCAGCAGTTCACCTTTGGTCCTTTTGAGCTTTTTATAGATCTGAATGATCTCCTTGCTGATAAAGCCAAGTTCATCATTTGAAAATCCTGTTTCATCTATGTTTTCAATTGCCTCGTTGCGCCTGATCTTTACAGCAAAGTCCTTTAATTTGGCAATTGAATCGCCAATGTGATTGGCAATGTACCGCAACGATAATCCAAAAACAAGAAAAAGCAATACGAAAAAGGCGATGAAAACCCTGTCGGCCTCCAAAAAGGCTTTCAGTTTGGAATTATAAACCATAGCAGCCCGGATAACGATTTTACCATAGCTTTTTGCATAATAAACATATTCTTCGTTCGTAGAGGTCGAATACCTGATGCTAATTCCGGAGCCAGATGTTTTTGCCAATTGGAATTCGGGCCGGGTACTATGGTTCTCCAAATGGGAATAATTCGATATGGTATTGTCATAAAGCACAATACCGTTTGTATCTATGATTGTGATACGGGATTTTTCTGAAGGGAGGATTGACTTTATACTATCAAGCCTTGAAAAGGTCTTGTTCTCAATAATTTTATAATGATCTATGTATCTATCTGTTAGATCGGTAATTTCATTTAATGTCATTTCAAGTTCAGCTATTTTGAAATGCTTTTCCCTTTTGCTTTGATAAATGACGATTGAAAGCAAAAAGACGCCGAAAAGCAAGAAGTAGTAAACATAGAGTTTCCACTTGATCGTCTGACGACTTATTAACATAGGTTACTAAATTTCAAAGTAATAGCCAAAACCAGCTTTATTCCTGAGGTAGTTTCCGTGTTCTTCCAATTTCCTCCTGAGACGTGTCATGTTCACATCAACAGTACGATCGGTAACAATGACATCGCTTTCCCATATCCTTGTCAGTATCTCTTCTCTTGAGAAGATCCGTCCCGGTGACTTTGCGAGTAAAACAAGAAGATCATATTCTTTCCGTGTGAGATCGGTCTTTTTCTCCCCGTTGATGATCTGCTTGGATTTGCAATCAATCAATATTTCTCCCATGATTACAGTGTTGGAGTCGGGAGCAACCTGGTTGACCGGTTTGGCACGTTTCAAAATGGCCTTGACACGTGCTTGTAATTCCTTGATAGAAAATGGTTTAGTGATGTAATCGTCAGCCCCGATGTTGAAACCAGTTAGCAGGTCATTTTCAGTATCCCTTGCTGTTAGGAAGATGATGGGGACATTCAACAACATCTCTTTCCTGATTTTTTGGGCGAGACTAAAACCGGATATCTTGCCCATCATGACGTCAAGGACCATCAAATCATAAACAGTAAGATCCTTCTTTAAAGCTTCCTCAGCAGAAAAAGCTGTATCTATCTGATATCCATCATTTTCAAGATTGAATTTCAATATTTCGTTAAGGTCTTCCTCATCTTCAACAACCAAAATGCGACAATTTGAGTTCATGATTTTTTGATTAGAAATACTTCGTCAAGGTACATTTTTTTTATGAACCAGAAAAAATAAATTATTTTGATTCCAAGTTGACCTTAATTCAGTGAACTGATTTGAAATCCTTCATAAAGAATCCGGGTTTTTACAAAATCCAGACAAAAGTGATTCAATGATGTTACACTTTGGTTTCAAACCTATGACAATATGGTTAATCAGGTTAAAAGCAGTAAAACGTGCAGGGATTCCATTATTGGATTCCTGCCCTGTCTAATAAGAATCTGTTATTCAATCCCATTACTCCATTGGCACTTCCATAAGCAGGAATTCTGCTTCGCTGTCAGCAGTGATTGTCAGTTTATCAACATCCCAAATCCCAAAGCCATCGCGGGTTTGTAATTCCTGGCCATTGATTGTGACATTTCCACTAAGGATAAAGGCATAAACTCCGTTCCCGGAAGCTTTTAAAATGTATTCCTTGCTAACATGTTTGTCAAATTTACTGAGATGGAACCATGCATTCTGATGGATCCAGACACCTGCATCATTTGGGTCAGGTGAAAGGATTTGCTGAAATTGGTTGTGGCGGTCTTCGAGATTCAGGGTGATCTGGTCATAACGGGGTGTCACGTTCTTTTGATTCGGGAAAACCCAGATCTGCAGGAATTTAACCCGCCTCTCCTTGTTCTTGTTGTACTCGCTGTGGCGGATTCCTGTACCGGCACTCATCACCTGGATGTCACCATGTTTGATCACCGAAACATTTCCCATACTGTCCTTGTGCTCAAGGTCACCTTCCAACGGGATCGAAATGATCTCCATATTGTCGTGGGGGTGCGTCCCAAACCCCATTCCGGCTTCAACGGTATCGTCGTTCAAGACCCTTAATGCACCGAAATGCACACGTTCGGGATCGTAATAGTTTGCAAAACTAAAGGTGTGAAAACTATTTAACCAACCATGGTTGGCATGACCACGGGTTGCTGCTTTATGAAGGATTGATTTTGACATAATTAAAAAATTACTGTTTAATACTATGATCAAAAGTCAGGTATAATCCTGACAAATACAAATTTAAATCAGGCTATAACCTGACTTATTATATGAAAATAAATAGTTCCAGAATGACTTAGTCCTAAAATCTGCATTTTTTGATTTTCCATCACTCAATGATTATCCGGTTTTCAATCCTTAGGACATATCCGGTATCAGTAAGAAACTGATCCATACGATCTATCTGGCTTTCCCTAAATTTTGGTCGTTGGTTATTTGCAATATATGCCTTTTTAGTTTTGTAATCTTGAGCATCTTCCGATTTTTCAAAATAACCAATTGTTGAGCGAAGCTGCATTTCAGCATCTTTGATCCATCTGGGTTTCTTTTCGACCCTTTCTTTTAACTCAACAAATGCCACTGTTTCATCAAAGGTCAAAACACCATCGCAACGTTTTAACATTTTGCCTTTTTCACTTTTTATTTCAATACAGTTGTCAATAGCTGAAAATGTAACTCGTTGATTGTATGAATTATCCACAACTGCAATCCATTTGGCTCCATTCTCCTCATCAAGATAAGCTTGTTTAAGAGTTTTATTTTTGGTGTGAGTGGAATCATCACAAAGACCAAAAAGCTTTTTTGCAGTGATGTACCTACATTTTGCCTCGAAAAAATTGATGCTCATGACCCTTGTTGAATTTCCAATAACTGGGCAAAAAGCTCATTACTTTCCCCAAGATTTTCATTTAGGCTATTCTCATCCGATGGAAGCCCATTGTATGATTCAAGCTTTTCAATGATCCCCCTTTTCTCATCAAATTGATAGATCGCTAATTCATTGGGATTAACAGTAGATGAAAAGGGGACTATTTTCTGAAGTTTATTTCTTGACTTATCAGTTTTTACTTTTTCCTTTAAAGTATCGACCTTAACAGCCAATGTCAGATAGTTGATCAAGTAAGGGCTATGAGTTGTCATGACCAACTTATTGCCTTCATTTAGACCATTGAATTCCAATAGACTAAATAGCATTTGTTTTTGGGAAACCGGGAATAAATTCTGCTCCGGCTCTTCTATTATATTAATAAAACAGGTATTCAGATATTTCGAGTCAATCTCAACCACCTTTCTGGATTTCTCCTGTTCAGAAAAGTTGGTATTAAACATTACATCTGCAATTTCTTTGTTCCTCCTGACACTTTGCTCAACACTTAATTGTTCCCTGGAAACCTTTTCGCCTTTTTTCAGTTCATCGGTCAGGAATTTCGTAACAAGGTACAAAGGAACAAACGATTGGAAACCACTTGAAGATTCAAGCAAATCCAATTCGAAATTCTCCCCCACAATATATGAGGTCTCGTTAACATTGTTGTACTTATACTTCAATTCGGAAATTGGCAATTGGAGCAACTCACCATTTAATTCAAGCTGACCCTTTCTTAGCTCTTCAGCAAAAGTGTAAAGTGTATCCGGCAAATTCTTAATTCCATAGGCATTTTTAACAACGCTTAAAAAATTCCTCTCTGCCGGAACGTACATAATCTTAGGAACATTAAATTTACTGATATTTAATGTTTTATCACCAATAAAAGTTAATGTTTTGTTATTGTATGAAATACTTCTTGAGTCTCCCACATACTCAATTACAGTATCCGCCCTAAAGTAGTTTTTGATACGCTGGTACTCAAAGAAAGTATAAAAGGTGTTCAGGTTTAATTTTGGAATTTCAATATCGCCCCGGTTTAATGATTTTTCCATCCATGAAAGCGTTGAAAATACCTTTGCAACCGTACTTTTGCCACTTCCCTGGTTGCCAATAAACAAGGTCACTTTTGGTATGTCCATCCAGCCATCGTTATCCAGAAAGCCTTCTTTTATAGGCCCAAAATTCTTTATTTTTATTTTACTCATACGATCAACGTATTAAATAATATCTTGCTTTCTAATTATGCCACTTTCCCACTCTTCCCGAATTTGATCTTGCCATTCACCACCATTTGAAATATTTCTGAATGGATTAACTTCCTGCAATTTTATAAAGGCAATCCGCAATTTTTCTTTCTTTGGTATTTTGGTCTCAAATTCTATTTCTCTCATCTATTTTTTTTAAGCTTACTTTTAATTACAAAGATAAGTAATTTGCCACATCCCTGAATCGATCCAAGTTTATAAACCATTAAAATCGAGAATGTTCCCGTCATAATTATATAAAACATTAACTTATTCAATTCCAATCAAAATATCTTTTCCTTCCGGCAACTCAAAAATTGCCTGTTTCCCCAACTTTTTAATTTTCAATTTGCTGTTCTTCCCACCAGCTTTGACTGAAATAGTCTTTACGCCGGATTTAGGAATCCCAATCTCAACAGGCTGGTTACAGGTTACTTTCAGCACTTTCGCTTCAATTGAAAGATAGGCAGAACCTATTTTCCCTTTGGATTTCAGGGAGTATCCTGAATGGGAAATCAGGTTTCCTTCGCCAAGATATAACGAATAGATCCTCGAATTTTTAAATCCAACAACGCCATAAGATCCTGAAAATTCCCATTTTTCTCCCTTGAAAGCGGCAGAATTGTCAATTGATTGAAAGATTGATTGTTCGGTCTGATCGCGATTAAAGACCTTCAAAGCTGTAAACTTGTCACCGTCCTTACGTTTTTCCAATTCCACCTTTTCAACATTGTTGTTCCCGGTTCCCTTGAAAGGTTCAAATACCGTGATAAATGGCCTCGAAGCTGCTTCAGCTTCGGTACGTATTGTAAACAGGGGAAGAGGTTTGCCATTATAGATTTTCCCCGCGGTTTTGGTCTTAAGCGATTTTGCCTTGTAATAAGTACGACCCTCCATTCCAGGAATCAAAACCTGCAGATACAAATCGTTCGCTGCTTCATCCTTGATAGAAAAAAGGACTGTCACGTTATCGTTAACCCCTTCAAGCTTTTCAACATCCGTATAGAAACGGAAACCGGGATAATCTTTTTCCGTGACCGGATATTTACATTCAACTGTTTTTAACGGAGACCGCTTGCTATCCAGGAAGGTGACCTGATCACCGATGTTGTGATAAACATAGTCGTTGCTTACCGGATTATCGGACCTGAAAATATCGACATAGTAACCTGTTGTTGCAGAGGTTCTTACAATTGCCAATTCCCTCGACTGGTTTGTTTTGGTCGATTTGTCGAAATAACGGGTATCTGTAAAGGAACAACATGGCGAAACGGCCTCTTTGTCGGGCATCGGTTCCATGGCAGCCAATTCGATCTGGCCGATGTTCTTGGCCCCTGCCGACCCACTGAACGGAACAGAACTTGATGACCCAGCAGCAACCACCGTGTTATGGGCCGCCCATTGACTGTAATAATTCCGGTGGAGCGGATGTTCATAGTTGGGACCTGTTCCTGCATCAATCCCCATCACTTCGCCAAGGCCGTACAACTCTATCGCCATACCGTTGCAATGATTGTGGTTATAGGTCGCCCCCTGAACACCGACCATCAATCCTGTTTGGGGATCGGTACCATTGCGCTGCAGAAAGTATTTTGCAAAATCGAGTGTGCCGGTACGGGGCCATTGGTAGGTGGTGGATGTTTTCGGCAAGTCCGGCAGGAAACAAAGCAACCCAAGGAAACCCGACTTTTCGCGCTTGTACAACCCCCCATCAATCAGCTTGTTCATCGAAGCGAGCATCTCGGGCAATTCGGGTTGATTGTACTTTACGGCACCTGTTAAACCAATCTCAAGCGATTCCGCACTTTGTGAAGCACGTCCCGTATCGCCAAAACCTCCAACTGTAAGGTTTGGGAACGAATATTTGAGCATTGCATAAGAGGCTTTGAAAAGAGCCGGGAACTTCCGGAACACATCATGTCCGTTTTTTTCAAGGGCAAGTGAAGAAATCAGCAAATTTCCGACCGGATAGTTGTGATAGCCACCCGGTTCTTTCCAATGGCCATCGGGTGTCAGCCACTTTTTGACCGTCGAAGGCAGGGCCAACTGTCCGCAACCCCCATTGATCGTGTCTTTGGAGAGGATAAACTGGAGGTAGTAATCCTGTTTTTGTTGGTTTTCAAGGCTCAATGCAGCAAATACCATCGTTGAACTTTCGGCAGCATACCAATTGTTGTTCCAGAATCCCCTGAAAGCTAGGGTTGAGGCAAATTTCTCAAAAACAGTCTCATACCAATGAAGATCGTAGCCGTTTTGTTTCATAAACGGTTTCACAAAATCATAGGCGAGAATAATACTCCGATGGGCTATGTCGCCCAATGTCTGCATGTCGAGGAGACCCGTGCGGCAAGGACCTACGATAGGCTCCTGATAATAAACCCCTTTCGCCCACTGGTCGAGAATGTCGGCAGCAAATTTTGCATAATTTTCATCTCCAGTAAGCCAGTAGATAATTGCAGCATCCATCGCCAAATCGTTGATTTCGCCGTTGATGCCGGTGATATAGGCCTGCGGATCGATCCACTCCTTTTTTCCAGTTTCGGGATTAAACAAGTTCATTACCCGAGATGTGTCGTTTGGGATCAATTCTTCAATCGTGGGTTTCCTGTAAGACGTCCCCTTTTCTGTAATCGGAGTACGCAAATAAGTGGAGACCCTGACTGTCGGTACCGGTGCATCGCCAGACCAACGGATCAAACCCGAGCCAGAATCATCGGAATAGACTGTTGTATAACGCTTTCCCGGAACACGGTTCATGAGGTACCTGCTCAGGATCCACTGGGGATCGGTCTTGTGCCGCTCGACATAGGGTGTTACTTCGTTCCAGATCTCCTTAAAATTCGATTTCGCCCAAACCTGCTTATCGATCTTATCGAGTACCGTCTTCTTATCGGCATCAATGACCAAAATATGAGGATTCTGGGCCAAAAGCCTCAGATTCACCTGAAAACATACAATAATGATTAACAGGCATTTAATAATTTTCATGTCAAATGGTCTAAATATTTATTTTATAATTATAAGTCAGTTATTTGACAGGCTTCAATGGTAGATTCTGTTTTTTTATTTGCGGATAAGCTGGATTCACCTCTGTTTCAGGAACTTTTTTATCTGTTTGTTTTTCAGGCACTTTGGAATACATTTTTAAAACACCGCTGGCATGGCGATAGTAATGTCCCCGGAGGTCTTTTGAATAGTTCGTCAAAATTTCTTTTCCCAAGCCGTTTACATCGCCACAGCGGAACAAAGCCCTCGCCAGGATCAATTCGCGCAACGAATTGTTACGGGTACTTGTATCGGTATCCCCGACAGGGGTCATCTTTTTGGCAGTTTCAATATTGGGGAAAGAATACCCAGTGATTCCAGGAATCTGGAGCAAGTCGTATAAGATTAAAGCCCCCTTCGGATCACCGATGGTTTCAAGGGCCATCGCAACCGCCCTGAAATGGGAAAACTCGCTACCAAGGTCAAGCTTTTTTGAAATTCTTTCCAGTAAGGGAATCGCTTCGGTTCTTTTTGTCCTTCCAAGGGCGATGATCAACCCATCGAGGTAGCTGATGCTTTTGCCGAATTGACCCATTCCGGTATAATTCCACCCTTTGTCCCAATCCCTTTCGTTCTCGATGGCCGTTTCCAAGGCTTTCCACCCGACAGGATTCCCCAACATTCCAAGGATCCGGGCATAGGTCAACTGATCTTCAGGAGTTTTGGCCTGGTTATAAGCCTCAACCATCAATGGAACAGAACGCGCTTTGTCCCATAACAATAACTCAAGACCATCAAGATTGTGTGTCACAGTTAAAGCAGCTTCTTTTATTTTTTCATCTATTGGTGGATAATTGTCCTGATCGGTGAGGACTGTTTCCGGAAGGCTTTCGATTTTAACGAGTTCCTTCTGGAGCGATTTCAGGTCAATATTCCTGATATTCTGATTGTTCCTGGCGGCCATCGCTGCGGCCCAACCTACGGCATACCCCTGATTTTGAAGGCAAGGCTGCATCCTGATCACAGGCATCGCATCGCGATCGGCACTTGCGCCAAGACCGGTCACCGCAATCCCTTCAATCCCTTTGGGCAGCAAGGCACGAAAGGGAACATAAGCGGTCACATCAACTCCGCTGTGATCGGGCGGTTTAAGGAAGAAAAAAGAATCTTCGGTAAAACCATGCGTATCGAATGAACTTTGGTGGATCGAGATCACATCGGGATAGGTACGGCCATTGTACACATCCAAAGCCGAGATCGTGTAATCACCGACCATTCTGCGCCGTTCCCGCGTTTGAGAGAGTTTCCCGATATCGTACTGTTCAGAGAATTTGTCTTTTGCAACGATAAATGTCCACCAGATATCGAGCATGTCGGTATCGTCTGTAAAGGTCCAATCGCTGTTATTGTAGAAGTCATCCGGGTTTTTGAAAGGCATTCCGGCACCTTGCACGGCAACCGTATTCCCATCGGTGTAAACGAATCCGGCACCGGCTGCGATCGCGATATCGGAACTTCCTGTCGAATCGACAACGGTATGGGCAAGGATCACCCCTTTCCCGGCAGGTGTTGCAACAACCACCCCTTTCACTTTCCCTTTTTCGATGTAGGCGCCACAGCCCAGGACACCGAACCAGATATCCCCTCCCGCATTGCGGATTTCGTGCCTGAAATATTCTGTCTTCCAATCGAATACCCATTCGTAAAGCTGTTTTTTCTGACGGACATTGCCTTCGCCAATAGCTTTCACACCTAGATCGACCTCGTTTGTATATCCTTTCCGGTAACCATGGTAATAACGCCCTACCATTCCAAGGGTCCCGATGCCACCAAGGCCGTGCAAATATTCAAGCACAATCGTTTTTGCACCGTGACGCGCAGCCCCCACAGCAGCAGGAGCCCCGGCAGTTCCACCACCCATCACGACCACGTCATAGGTTCCCAAAATCGGAAGGGTTGTCTGCTCTGAGTCAACCAAACCCTGTCCCAATGCTGGACGTATTCCACCAAGCAGTTCACCAACATCCCCTTTGACAGAATTTGAACGCAACTTTCCTGCAATTTTCACAGAAGCCGGTTGCGAGGTTGTTGAGGCCATATGGGCTGCCTCTTTTCCAATCCTCTCACCGATCCGGATCATTCCACCCGGTTGCAAAATGGACGCTGCCGCCGTTCTGTGCAAGTCAGTCATTCCGCTTAACACAAAAATTCTGTTGGCGTTCTTAGGTTGAAATGGAGCAAGTTCTATATTCTCAAGTTCAATTTCAGTTTTATCTGAATGGCTTTTCCCGGTGATGTGGTCAGGAGGAACCTGAAAAAGCAGGTCTCCCGATTCAACCTGGTTGGGGTCCCAGGTAAGGTCGCGGGCTATTTGTTCCGCGTTGGCAAACGATTCAAAAGAGCCATCTTTCATCTCAATGTCCAACGAATATTCGATGGCTTTGTAACTCTTTTCTTTGGTAACGACAGGTTGCGGCATCTCAAGGGAAGTGCCATCGGCAATCTTTTTTACATTGTTTCCAACCACGATAAACTTGAAATTCTGCTTCCCGGCAGGGTAGGGAGTAAAAACTGCAGAAGTAAGCCGCGTTACCATCGCCCTTGGTGTGGCATCGATGATCACTTTTGCTTTAATTGCCTGTCTGCCTGAACGGTTGGCGATCACCACCCCGGCAGGATTTCCTTGCTGATCCGTAAGCAGGTCAGTGACATAACTTGAATATAAAAAATCTATCTTGTTGTTGATCAATTCATTGTCGAGAGCTTGTTTGAACTTTAGCGGAACAGGCAATCCATTCCCAAAGAGTTTTTTACCAAGGACCGTTTTTAGCGCTTCGGGATGAATATTCCAATACCGATAGGTCCCGCTGACATCCTCGCCAAGATAGGTCTCCTGGGCAACCAGAAAAACCTTTGCACCACCCTGAGCTGCAGCCACCGCTGCAGCCACCGCCGCAGTCGATCCACCAACGACAACAACATCAACGGTATAGGCGACAGGTATTTTTCGTGCCGATTGGGAACAAAATTTGGATGTGCTTTTGATTGGGCCAGACATTTGCGGAAATGCAAAAAGGTTTCCGGTGGCCAGTAACGCCGATCCGGTGGCAGTGGTAAAGATGAAATCCCTTCGTTTCATAATCGTATGTCAATTTAATATGGTTAATCTCTATATTGCGGTACTCTGTACCTTCCAATCAAATACAATTCAAGTTCTACAAATATGCCCGGTACTCTGTACCTTTAAAATTGAAAGAATTCTAAATCTCAGATTATGAGTCCACTCCGTAAAGCTTTCTTTTGCCACCAAGACACCAAGACACTAAGTCTTCACTTAGGCTATTGTCCAGTTTATTTGTTCTATGTGAAATCTTGGTGTCTTTGAGCCTTAGTGGCATTTTTTGTTTTCATCTATTTGGAGTGTACTCAATTCTATTGACTAGTTGTTAAACTAAACTATTATTTACTGATTCTTAAACCGATTGAGATGTTTTGCAAGACCCGGCGATTTTGAAGGTAAATTTAACAAAAAAATATAGACCCGGTTGGCGACACTTCCGCTTTGACTATTTAGAAGCGTGCTTAATTGCATTTGGTCTTCAAAATCGGGCTGGTATTTTTTCTCAATTAAAGAGAGGATTACATTCACCAAATAATAATTATCGGATTGAGCCTTTTTAATCATCTCTTTTGCAACAGAGGGATAAAGTTTTTCAGAATGTCTGAAATATTCGATGGCCGAATTTTTTATCCTGAAATCTTCATTGTCGAGCAATTGGATGACCTCTTTTTGCATCTTCTCTTCACCAGGGTTACAATGGATTAAAAATTTCAAAGCCAAAGCCGAGGCATTGAATTTCCCATTGTGAAGGATATTTAAAGCAGGTCCGATAAATTGGTTACAGGATTCGTTGGTTTGCCCGATCCATTGAAGCCCTTTCATTTGAGAAAACGCATCCTTGCTTTCCAACAACCTGTTTAACAAACTATTGGATAAAAAGTGTTTTTTTGTATAGGCAACTATACTGTCAGTTGTTGAACCGTAGGTCAGATGCCACAATGTGTAGGAGGTATAAGCGGCTTCCGGTACGATCCAAGGTTCAAGGTCGGGAATCGTAGCCCCGGATATCCCGTCTGTTTTTACGTTCGCCGGTTTTACAGGATGAATTTCTGCGGGGGTGTAGAAACCAAGTTGTGAAGCCGAGTCGCCAAGGATTTCGTTAAGCCGGGTGTAATCCTTTTCGGAAAATGGGGCGTGCTTCTTTTTTGTCAGTTCCTGACCCGGAGGAAGCCAAAAGCCCAGGTATTTACCGGTAGGTTCCCAAAAAAGGGTAATGTCCACCAACCTGCACAAACTATCCATGCAGACTGCGGTATGGATATCGCGGCTAAACGCAACAGGATAATTTGTTTGATCGAAATAAATGACCAGGGAGTCATTCGGAATTGTGTCGTTGAAATTGATGAGAATCCGTGAAGTCTTCTCCATCTTATCAGGCCGGAAAGTTGTGTTGAAGACCATCCTTACAGATCTGTCTTGCTGTAGGTTACCCGACAATACCCATTGTAGCAGGAATAGTATAATGGCGATCCTCTTCATTTTTATTGTTTCCGATAAAATTATTCTTTTTCAGTTAATCGAGATGCAATTTTTCGGACAAACAATTTTGCAGGCCCCACAACCCACACATTTAACCGGATCGATTTCAGGCAATACCAGCGATTCGTTGTTTTTTGGATTGATAAGAACTGCCTTATAGGCACATACGACCTTGCAACGATCACACTCCTTTTGAAATGAAAGGAGACAATCGGCCGTTTTAAGGACTGCTTTACCCATGACCAATTGTGGCTTTGCGTCCAAGTCGAAGAGGGTAATTGCACCACTTGGACAAACCACACTACAGGCATTGCAAGTTTCCAGACAATAACCGGTTTCAAATTTTACTTCCGGAGTCAATAATCCGGCGCCAAAACGGGTATCTTGTTTTAAAATCTTTGTTGGACAGGCCTTCAGGCAACTTCCGCATCGGGTACACAATGCATAAAAATCGATCGGATTGACCGATGCCGGTGGTCGGATAATGTTGGCTTCTTTCCCTTTGACAATGAAAGGGAAGGCGATTGCGGCTGCTGCTCCGGCTGTACTGCCAATAAACAACCGTCGCCCGGCATTTGCTTTATCTGTTGGCTTTTCTGAACCAGGCATGAAACCTTTTAAATCGGAAACCCAAAGTTGCAATCCTCCCAACGGACATATCCGTTTGCACCACAACCCCGGCCAAATCCATTGAATGACAAGCAATAATAGCAGCCCTGATCCCGAAGCGATCATGGGCAACCATGTCGTTTGAATAAGGGTACTAAAAAACCCGTTGAAAATAGCAACCGGATCAAGAAAGATGAACAAGGGAAGATCAAGGAGAGCTCCTGTCAAAGAGCCAATAACCAACAATTTACCAATTTGGGGTATGTTCTTGAATATTTGGCTGTTGGCTTTTTTGTTAAGTTTTGGAATCTTGTTGAGAAGGCATCCTGTCGGACATAGGTACCTACAGAAAAACCGTTTTTTAAACCAGGTCGCGATCAGGATGACCACCCCGATAGCGTTCAGCCAGACCAATGATTTCAGTGCGAATACAGAGTTCAGCATGATAAACGGACTGACCCAGTTGGTTAAGCCGGAGATTTTCCCCCAACCCAAAGGCATTGCCAGTAATATAGCAACTGACAACGAGAAGTATCGTATGGTATTTCTTTTAGCCGAGATAAACATTTTGGGAAAGTAATTCCTTCTCTAATTTCTTCAGATCAAGGTCACGCACACTTTGATGGTTCTTTATAGCTGTACCCGCAGCAATGCCAGCTCCATGTCCGGTGATCAAACAGGTCCCAATGATCCTTGTGTCTTCGACCAATTCCTTTTCAAAACAGAAGCAACGTCCGGCAACCAGCAATCCTTCCGTTTTTTTGGGAACCAGTGAACGCAAGGGGATCTGCCACAACGGGCGATCGGCAATTGCCACCTTCTTTCCTTTGTAAAGCATGGGTGTCCAGGCACCACTTATCCCGATCACATCTTTGAAATTCTTATAAGTCATGGTATCTTCAAGTGTCAGTTTGTAATCGCCATCAACAATCCGCGACATTCGAACACCCAATTGTGAAGCAGTATCCAGAATATACAATTGTTCATAGCCAGGGGTCTGCTTCATTTTTTTGTAATCGTTCCAGATTTGCTGACGGTATTCGACCTGAAGATTTGAAAGGTTCAATGCGTCAGTCCCATCCTGATCATCCTTGCCGTGCATATTGACCCAGTTCACACCAGGAATTGGAGTCCTACTGCCAATGGGGTATTTGACAAACCCTGGCTTATTGGGATTGATTTTGTCAACATTGCCCAACCGGTGGACCAATCCGATATGGTATTTCATGGTATCGTAATTGTCGCCAGCGAAATGAAAAATGTCCCCATCCCCGGAACAATCGATCACCATTTTTGCCATGATCGCAGACCTGCCCGATTTGTTCTCAATAAAAACGCCCCTGATCGTATTGCCCTCCATGATCACGTTTGCGGCATAAGTGTGGTACAACAACTTAACACCCGATGAAATGATCATCTCCTCCAGGACAAATTTCCCCGCTTCGGGATCAATTACCGGATTTACCTCGTCGATCGACATCCCCAGTTTTTTAAGGCGTTGCCACATCTCATCCCCAAGACCATAAATGACCTGTTTCTTTTTGTGGTTTTGATCAATCGCATGAGTCGATAGCAGGGGAAGAACCTCACCGCCGGTCCATAATCCACCCAGATGGTTATATCTTTCAATCAACCAAACACTTGCACCTGTTTTACTGGCAGCGATTGCGGCGGCAGTCCCGGCTGGTCCACCACCAATTACGAGTACATCGGTTTCTGCAAAGACAGGTATTGAACGTGCCGGTTCTGTTACGAATTTTGCAACCGAATCTCCTGGTTTTTGAGAAGGGGTTAAATTAACAGCATTCTTTTCTATTTTTCGGCTGCACGAGTTTCCAAGAGCCAACGCTCCTCCAGCCAAAGCTGCTTTTGTAAAAAAATCTCTTCGTTTCATATATTAGATTTTAAAGTTTTTTTAACCGCTGAGAACCGCAAAGAAATACGCAAAGCACCGCAAAGATATTCTATGAGGTATTTACCTATTTGGATTTTTGCGACTTTATTGGCTGTTTTTTCCATATTCTGTTATCAGTTTCATAAACGACATATTGTGGTCTGTTTTGTCATGCGGGATCAAAACATATTTCCAAGGCTTTTCTTTGCGCTGGGTGTTTATTTCAGTTGCGATCCTGCAATAGTTCACTGCTGCCTCCTCCTTCATTTTAACCGACTTTTCTTCAATTTCGTTTTCGGCCTTGATCTCGATCAGATATATACTATCGGCTGTTTCTACTATGAAATCAGGTACATAACGGTCTGAATTGTAGTTGTACCAAATATTGAACTGTTTATATGAAGGTCGAAGCCATTTTTGGACTTCCTTCGAATTTTCGATAATTTCGGAAAACCTCTTTTCAGGTGCAGAATCAAATTTGTATTTATCGTGACATGATTTGGAAAAACCGTTAAAAACTTTTGAAGTCAATAGTTTTGCACTTATGGTTTCCCTGAAGTTCAGGACTTCATCATCTTTCTCTTTTGAATAGTTCCAGGGCAGGATCAAAGCATAAGGTTCAGCTTCCGGTTTAGCTTTTGTGATAATCTCTATGGTGATATGCTCCATTACTTGCCTATAAATTTTATTCGCTATCAAAGACCTGTACATAAGAAGTGTATCACCCAATGTTTCAGGTTTTTCCAACGATGCTTTTATTGCATTTACCGCCTGTCCACAAAGCTTGTATAAAATATCCGAGTTATTTTCGTAATCAATCTCTGGTTTCTTTTTTAATTCTTCCAATATGCTATATTCTGGCAGTTCAAGGTTCTGGGCCTGAAGTTTGATTTTATCCTGAATATGGTCATAGATAGTTTCCCTTATCAGTTCAAATTCCTGTTGAAGTATGTTCTCGGAAAACCCTTCCGTAACCAATTCAAAATCACCAATCACACCCTTGTTTTCGGAAATGGCGATTTTAATGTTTGGAATAAGAATATTGTTCCCAATTATATTTTCAACGGCTGATTGATAGGCTTTTTCAACCTCTTTTATAACCTTTTGCTGTTCAATCAATTCGGGGTAACTGGTGATGATCTTCTCTTTGATTTCCGATATGGCCTGCTCTTTGACCATTTTGCCGTTCAATTCACCTGGTGTTTGGATCAATTTCCCCGCGATTGTGTTTCGGATTACTGAATAAACTGCAACTTTCGCTTTATGCTGTGATTCAGCTTTTTCCCTGATCACAACGTCCTTGATCTGTGAAATTTTCTTCCCTTCTTCTTCCAATTCCACAATATCTTTTGTCCTCGATTCGATCGTTACTTTTTGGGAATTCAAATCCGATTTTGTGAGTTGGATTTTGCCAATCGAATAGAGCAGCGATTTCTTGTCGTTGGCAGCTTCCACGACTTCCTGAAATTTGTCATGCATCATGATCGATAGCATATCGACTTTCTGGTTGCCTGTCCGTTTTCCGCCAAAAGGGAGTCGCAAACCCCTGCCAATGGTTTGTTCGATGAGGGTCAAGGCATTGGCGGCCCTTAACGGAACAATTGTATAGAGATTGGATACGTCCCAACCTTCTTTAAGCATGTCAACGTGGATGACAATTTCAATTTTATTTTCAGGTTTCTCCAATGTCAACAATTGTTTTACCTGCTCTTCTGTTTTACTTGTCGAATCGATCTGAATTGTTTTTCCGGCAAATTCGCCCTCATAAAATCCATCGGATGTAACGTAATTGAAAACTTCTTTGGCATGTGCGGTATCCTTGCACGAAATCAGTATTGTCGGTTTTACAGGTGAAAGGTCGTTGTCGGCAACGTAGTTTTGAATGGCTATTCTGGTATCACGGTGCATTTGAACGGCATCCTTCAATTTTAGTTTTTCAACCTCATCGTTTGCCATACCCTTAAAGTCTGTATCGGCACGTGTAACGACAGCCGGATTTTTTATGTAAAGACCATCTTTTAATGCATCGGCTAGGCCATATTCGTAAACGACATTTTTGAACCTTTGGTTTGTACTCGCATCTATTGGTGTGGCAGTCAATTCAATACCAAGAACCGGGTTCAATTCGTTCAAGGTGTCCATCCCCCGCTCACCACGGTAACGGTGCGATTCGTCCATAATGATTACAAGGTCTTTTAAATTGACGAGGTAATTGTAATAACTATCGCCTATTGTTTCGCGGAACCGTTTTATTTTCGGGGGCAAAAACTTTCCCTCTTTTGTCGTGATTTTAATATCCGAATTGATTTTCCCGATATTGAACATGTTGATCTGGATCGAATCATCCAAAGGTTTTATGCCCTTGGTTTCGTAATCTTCGCCGGTGATGATCACTGCCTCATTGGCGATTTCGGGCAAACCTCTAAAGAGATATTTTTCCGCACCCTTGTTGCCAAAATCGTCTTTAAGTTTTTGATAGATGGTTATGTTCGGCGATAGGATAAAAAAGTTCTTAATCCCTTTTTCTTTTACAAGATAGGCCACAAAAGCTCCCATCAAACGGGTCTTACCAATTCCTGTTGCAATAGAAAAGCAAACCGATGGAAATCCCCGTTCAAATTCTTCAAATAATGAACTTCCATTTTTTATAAGCGATTCTTTTACTGACAGTTCTGATGATCCGATCAGGCCAGTATTGGTCAGGAGGTGTTCCAATAATTTAAGGCTTTGTTTGAGTGGTTCCCTCAAACTCATTGTATTGCTGATTTGGTCGGTGCTTTTGCTCATTTATTAGCTTATTTTTTAGATTCATTTAAACGCAAAGGACCGCAGAGGATTTCGCAAAGGACCGCAAAGATTGTGATTTTTTTACTTTGCGGTTCTTTGCGTTTATTTTTTTTTTGCCTTCCAAGGTTTTCGCAGAGATCCTTAATGATTTATAAACTATTTGCCAATCTTTTAATGCCATCTTTTATTTTTAAAACATTGAAATTCATCAGCAACCCAAGTTTACAGCCAGAAACCTTGAGATATGTAAGTACCTGTGCGATATGGATATCATTAATGGCTTCGACGGCCTTTATCTCAATGATCAATTTGTTTTCAACCAATAAATCCAATCTATATCCAGCATCCAATTTTACCTCTTTATAAATTAGCGGTAGTGCTTTTTGCTTTTCCACAATAAACCCTGCCAATTTTAATTCGTAAAAGAGACATTCCTCATAAGCACTTTCCAACAATCCGGGTCCCAACAGCTTATGTACTTCAATAGCACAACCAATTACTTTTGAAGAAATTTCATTCTCGTTCATAATTTTGAATTTTAAATTATTTGTTGCTTTGCGGTTCTTTGCGTGTTCTTTGTGTCTCTTTGCGGTTTGCGTTTAATTTTTCACCGCAAAGTACCTCAAAGGTTTTCGCAAAGTACCGCAAAGTTTACCTTTTAAAACAAGTTTAACTGGTCTTTCATTTTTTCGATTTTGGCGGGGCTTGGCTTTACTTCCGGTTTTACATACGAAGGTGTAAACGGTGGCAGATCGGGATCCAAAGGCATATTGACAATGGCCGATCCGGTGCAATAATCCTCATTTCCAAACTCACATTTGCCAAGGAGTATGGAAGGGATTTTTTTGATTTCGATGAGCGGGCTTATTTCGTTGCAACCTTCGACAAAAGCGGTGCAGCAAATCCGCAAGCTTTCGCCCGGTTTAAGTTCGCTTACAATTTGTTCCACCACATCGGGGGTTATGGTGTTGGTTGTGGTGAAAATATAGTGGTTTTCGGTGGCATACCCTTGTTTCCAGATGACTGAGACATTCGGCGAATAGGTAAAACCTTCGTGCCGGGCCATAGCGGCTGCAAGCAACTGTGCGTTGTAATTTGGGTTGATGACCCATTGGTTGTATTTGTCCTGGTTGAGCAGGCTCGGCGCAAGGTTGTAAAATTTAAAGCCGCCCCCGCCTTTCCATTCCGTGGCTTTTGAAATCCCGCCCTGGTCGGTGCCATCGCAGACCGCTTTCAAACGCGGCAAACAATGGGTGTTGCAATGTTCCCCAAGCTCGATCCCGATCCATTTGCGCCCCATCTTTTGAGCCACTGCGGCAGTCGTACCCGAACCTAAAAAACTATCCAAAACGATATCTCCCTCATTAGATGATAATTGCAATACTCTTTGAACTAATCTTTCAGGTTTAGGTGTAGTAAAAACATCCTCATTCAAAAATGTTTTAATTTCCTTCTTTGCCTCTTGATTATCACCAACTTCTTCCCTGAACCAAATTGTCTTTGAAACGGATCCTTGCTTCACTTCTGTTAGGAATTTTTTTACTGAAGGAACATTGTTACCAGATTCACCAAACCAAATTCTATTTTCACTTACTAACTCGAAAAAACGATCTTGTGAACTAACCCAACATCGACTTTGCGGTGGATTCACAATTCTTCCTGAAGGTAGTATTATAGGATAATCGGAACTTTTTGAATAGGTTTTAACAGAAAAATCAGCAGGTTTCCAAACCCCTCTTGGGTCATTATCCGGATTTTTATACCTGTTGTCCATATCTTCTGTCCTTGGTAACAGGTTTGGTCTCCACGATTCTTTGTTCTTCGCATAAACCAAAATGTGGTCATGACTATCAGAAAGCCATTTGGCATCGTTTTGCGGCGAATATTTCTTTTCCCAGATTACGTTGGAGACAAAGTTTTTCCGTCCAAAAATTTCGTCACAAAACACTTTCAAGTAATGACTTTCATCGTCATCGATTGAAATCCAGATACTTCCTTCGTTTGACAGTAGTTTGTATAGGATTTCTAGGCGTGGTTTCATGAGGTTCAACCAGGTACTGTGTTCAAGGCCATCGTCGTAATGTTCAAAAGCATTGCCGGTGTTGTAAGGAGGGTCGATATAGACACATTTTATTTTTCCGGCAAAATTTTGTTCCAGTGCTTTGAGGGCAAGGAGGTTGTCAGCATTGATAAGCATGTTCCCTGTTCCGGTTTCCCCATACGATTTATCAGGGTCTTCGATCAACACCCTCGGTTCGGGTTTTACAACAAGGTCTTTCCCTGGCCAGCAGAGCTCCAATTTTTTATAGTTACTTATCATCTAATTATTTTACAGCTTATTTTATGATAACTCTTTGCGGTTCTTTGCGACTACTCAGCGGCCCTTTGCGTTTAATTTTCACCGCAGAGGACCGCAAAGGTTTTCGCAAAGATCCGCAAAGTTTCTTCATTCTTTCATTCTTTCATTCCTTCATTCTTTCATTTTTCATTCTTTAATTCCTTCAATAAAGTTCCCCCGAGGTTGTATTTCTGAATGTTGGGAATATCCGAACGGCCAGTACCTTTGCTCATTAAATCCTTTAATTCAGGTAGATAGCTTTCATAGACCTTTCGGGGAAGCACACCATGGTTTTTACAGACCGAAGCCGCCATACCGACCACCTCGCCCATCATGCCGGTCGTGCGCATCACCCGGACAGTCCCAAGTGCGACATGGGTCACACTGATGTTGCGTCCGGCCATAAAGAGGTTGTTGATATTCCGTGAATAGAGGCAACGATAAGGAATCGGATAGGGATAAATCGTCTGATGTTTGGCGATGGAAAGAAACTCTTCACCCGGAAAGAATTGGGTGTTTTTGGGATCGGGATAGTGAAGGTCAACCGACCATGAAGTTGGGGCAGTCCCATCGGGGTAAACAACCTGGTCTTTCACATCCTGCTCTTTGAGAACAAGGTCGCCAACCAATCTACGCGATTCGCGCTTGCCTGCCACATAGGCCACCCATCCCAGTTTACTGTTTTTAAAACTTTGGTTTTCCTGGAACCGGTTCTTCAGATAAGACCAATTCGAGAAAACGACCATCAAACCATAGTCCCTGATCCGTTCGAAATCTTTTACCTGATCGTAATTCATCCCGGTTTCCCACTGCCAATCGCCCTTTTTGATTGGCTGGACATTTTTTTCGTTGATATTGACACCCCAAGAAACTAAGGAAAAATATTCGGGTTGGGAAGATTCCTCTGAATACCACTGGACTGATGAACCCATTGTCATTTTGTCTTTCACTTTGGGTGCTGTAGGTTCCCCATATTCGCTTTGCCCTTCACGACCCATCATGAAATCGGCCCCTGCTAGGGCACCAATTGTAGCGTCCCCGGTACAATCGGCAAAAAGAGGAGCTTCAAAACGCATTTGTTTTGAGTTTTCGGTGTTTGTTGCCAATATTGCTTTGACCTGATCACCGTTTTTCTCAACCCCGTTCGCATGGTAATTGAGAAACAACGTGATATTTTTCTCTGAATTTACAGCATCCAGTTTTTTCTGGTCTTCATAATAAGAACCAGGTTGGGCATTTCCACCTTGTGCTGGACCAATTTCGTTGACAAGGTTTCCCAACTTTGGGTAGGGGTCGAGGTTGATGCGACCACCAAGGTGGACCCGAACTTCAGAACTGTTATTCCCACCCAAAACCGGACGGTCCTGGATCAAGGCAACTTTCACACCAAGACGGGCAGCCGAAAGTGCGGCACATGTGCCCGCCATTCCACCGCCAATCACTACCAAATCAAATTTTCCAGCCATTTCGGGTGCTGCAGGCAAACCCAATGCTTTCTTTCTGAATGCTGCCAACTTTCCAGGAGAACTTTCCGGAACAAACTTAGGATCAATGCTAAAAATAATCGCATCGCAACGGCCATTGAAACCGGTAAGATCGTGCAAAGCGATTTTAGTCATTCCTTCTTTAATTTTTACCGATCCCCCAAATTGCCAGCCCCACTCTGTATCCTGGGTCCCAAAAATTGTGTTGAGTGGTTTATCATTAATCAGAAGATTAAATTTCCCCGGGGTCTCTTTGTCTGTCCATAAACCCACCCAGTTTCGAGTCCGAACAAATACATTGTAATTTCCCGATTTGGAAAACTTTAATTGTGTAGTGGCGTCAGTTACGGCTTTTCCCAAACCATGCGCCATCAGAAATGGAGACCCCATCTGGTCCATAAACTGCTGGTCAACGACCCAGCCTCCTTTGTTGGTAAAACTTTCGGCTTCGATCAGAATTTGTGAATATAAACCAGATGGGCTCCAGCAAGCCAACGCAAACAATAAAAATTTGCAGAGATTTTTCATAGTTAATTGTATTCCTGATATTTATGAACCTGACAAAAAAGATTTTCTTTTGCAGGGTTCACGGGTAAAAATAGGGTTTTTTATTTTAAAGATATTCCCAAAATCTCAATCAACCAGAAATTTTACCCCATAATCGCTCATTGCCTGCATGATTGGCAGAAGTTTTTCCCCTTCCTGGGTTAAGTTGTATTCAACTTTCGGTGGCACAACTTCATAAACCTTGCGGTTGACGACTCCTTGCTGCTCTAATTCGCGTAAAACTTGTGACAACATTTTGTCATTGATGGTGACCAACGTCCGTTTCAATTCACTAAACCTCTTTACCCCTTCGCGTAAGTTCCAGATTACAATTCCCTTCCACCGTCCGCCAACAATCTGCAGGGTCAGGTCAACCGGACAATAATAATAGGTGCCATTCAGTTTGTACTTTTTCATTGGATAATTTTTATTATTACTTATACTTTTTATTATTAGTGATTTTCAACTGGCAATTGGCGGCTTGCAACTGGCTGCTTGTAAATAGCGGTTCTTCAAAAAAATCCTATTAAAGAACATTTTATCATCGGTGCAAATTTTTCCCACAAAATTGTTGATTAAAACCTCGCCGGGTTAACAGCTTACCTAAAAGGTAGTGCTTTCAATTTGGTAAGTATATTGACAAAGGTAAGTGATAAATCTATTTTTGCCCATCATAAATTTAAAAAAATATCATGGAAAAGAACCTCGTAAAACAAACGGCCCTGGCCGTTTCATTGGCTATACTGGAAGCAAGATGGAATGATCTGGACCAACTTTTGGATGAAAATTTCACCTATACGGGTGATGGTTTCGTATTCACTAAAGACGAATACATAGGGTTTATGCAAGACATGAAATCCGCATTCTCGAATTTAAAAATGGAATTCCCCCAGATTCTGGTCGATGGGGACATGGCGTCAATCCGTTTTATTTCAACTGCCGTGAATACCGGGAAATTTATGGGTGCCCCGGCCAATGATAAGAACCTTGAAGTCCACGGCATTTTTATGCGCAAAGTAAAAGATGGGAAGGTTATGCAGGAATGGCAGACCACCGATTTACTAGGTGTGATGAAGCAGATTGGTTTCGGTGCATTGTTTGGCTATTCGCTTTTTGTGGGTTTATTCAATGTCAAACAAGCCAGACCTGTAAGAAAGAGGCTTTAAAGGATGATGAGAAAAGTTTTCAGGAATAACCCTTATGAAAACCCAATTGATATGTTATCCATATTTTTACAGAACAACAATCCCGTCAGAAGAACCCTTTTCTAACGGGATTGCTAGTTCAAATATTTCCACTCATTTCTATTTATTTCAATATGTATCAGATTACCAATTAATTAGATTTCAATTAAAATCTTTATCTCCCTTTCCTAAGAAAAATATCCCCGCTCACCGTTTTCAGGTCAACAGCTACCTTGCCCCCATTCAAAGTCAGGTTGCGCTTGGTGCCAACCCATGACATTTTTTCCTGCGACTTATCCTCAAATTTCAGGTCGGAGTAAACATTCCCGGTTACAGTCGATAAACCGAACTGTGCACTGTGGGCCTTTGGAACAGTACAATCGATGAACCCACTGATCGAATTAATTGCCATCTTTCCCAAAGTACCTTTCAATTCCACATTCCCAGAGATTGTCTTCAGTTCAAATTCGAGATTTGCCGGAACCTTCAACTTATAATTGATAACGCTCTTCAATTTGTCATTATCTTTACTTTTTGATTGAACATCCTTAAAATCAACTTTCTCGATAAGTTCCAGGTTGTTGCTGGATTCTTTAACATTCAGTTTATAATCATCATTATAACCATTATTGCAGATGTTGACCGAGACCTGAATTTCTAAAGTGCTTTTATCCCAGGCTTCGACAACGATCGAATCGGCGAAATCAAATTTCAATACCACTTTTTTACCCTGAACATCAAAGGTCTTCTGGACTATCCGTTGCGAAAAAGAGAAGAATGTCATAGCCGGCAGAAATGCCATCAATAAAATGAATCGTTTCATCTGTTTCTGATTATTTTTTGCGCAGGTAAATATTGCCGGAAATTGTTTTCAGTAGTACTTTTTGTCCACCACCATTCAGTGTAAATTCTCCAGTTTCATGGCGCATGACTTTCATGTCAGCGGCCCGTTTGTCGGGTTCATTCTCTTTTACTCCTTTAAGATCCAGGTTATTGTAAATATTTCCCTGCATGGAGTTGATTGTAAAAGTAGCCTTTTCACCGGAAGGAACTGTCACATCAATCAAACCAGAAATGGAAGCCAAAGAGGTAGAAGCCTCCTGACTAATACTGCGGAAAGCGACCTCTATGTTTCCACTGATTGAATTGATGGCAAATGGCCCGGTTGAATTGGTAATTTTAACGTTGGCACTTAATGTGCGTACATCCAGGCTTCCTTTGAAAGAATCGATATTCAGTCCCCCATTTGCAAACGGGTTGTTGTAATCGAGGTCAACAGCCATCCCAACAGGTACAAGAATCTTGTACTTATGGTCACGCACCTGTCTGACTGCCCCGACAATGGAGATCACCCCATTCTCCTCGCTCAGGTTGATCCCGATATCGGTATTGTCTTCCACAGATCCAAGCAGTTTCAGCCCTTTTGCACGGTCGGGAACCTCCATTTGAAAGTCAGATTCAATGATTATGGCTTTTCCGGTGATGTTTTGCACTGTGATTTCGCCCAACAAGTTTTTGATTTCAACCTTATTACCCACTTTGGGGACGTATTCGAATTTCTTCTCCTGACCAAAACAGAGAACAGGAAGAACAAATAATGCTAAAATTATAGTTAACCGTTTCATTTTGTGATTTTTAAAGATTAATAATTGTTTCAGGGTTATGATTCAGCCGGCGTCAAACCATACCCCCTTTTTTATATGATAATTTTGACCATATCCTTTGCAAAAGCTTTTACCTTTTCATCTGTCTTTTCATTTCGCGACATCGACTCAATTTCTTCTTTGGCCTCCCTCACCCCGGATTCTGTTAAAACCTGGATCAACGAAATCTGCAACAATGGATTATTCTGTAACGTAAGCGAACGGATCAATTCATTTTTTACCCGTTGGTTTTTCCCGATCATTCCCGTCAAGGCATTGATAGCAGCTAAACGGACATTGACATTCTTATCGGTGTTCATCGTGTTAACCAGAGCATCAATCAACGCATCTCCTGTTTGTCCGGATAGGCTGATTTTATAAACTGCTTCGATCTTTTGCGGTCCTGAAAAATCCTGCAAACTCGCTAGGAAAACCTGTTGTTTTGTTTGGTCCAATGCGACTTCAAGTGTCCTAATCTTCTTATTATCCTTTTCAGAACCAATGTAATAACCTGTGGTATAGGTCAATAGAATAAATATAAGAATAGCTGCTACTTTAAGCCACAAGGGAACCATCACAACCACTTTTGGTTTTTGGGGTATTTCTGTTTCAATCATTTTGAGAAACTCAGCCTTCATACCCGGTGGTGGTTCCAGTTCATCCAGATTATCCGTAAAGTCCAAAAACATTTTCAATTCATCATGAAGATCGTTACATTCCTTACACGATTCCAGATGATGGGCTATAGCTTCGGCAATCTTTTCATCCAATTTCTGGTCGATATATTCGGGCAGATTAATTTTTACTTCTTCGCACCTCATAATTAATCAATTAAAATTCTATTATAAATCTCTCTTAATTTCTGAATGGCCCTGAAAGTTTTAACTTTCACTGCATTTTCCGTTGAATCGGTCGTAACGGCAATTTCTTTGTAGGAGAAGCCTTGAAACCGGTTCATCTCAATCAGTTCCCGATAACCTGGCGGAAGTTTGGCCATTGCATCGAGCAGCAGCTCATACGATTCATGAGCATCATTGTTACGGATGGACTGTTCATTGTAAATCATTGTAATTTCAGGTTCTTCATCAAAACTGTAAAACCGTTTTGCCCCTCTATGAAAGTCCACCAGAATGTTCCTGGCAATGCGGAACAGCCAAAAAACAAAGACCTTATCCTCTTTCCATGTATGGCTGTATTTGATCACTTTGAGAAAAACATTCTGGGTAAGGTCGCGGCTTGCCTCAAAATCGCGGGTCATACGGACAAAGTAGCCGAATACTTTCGGATGGTACCTGTCGTAAAGTAACCCGGCAGCATTTTTATTTCCTTGTGCCAGGAGTTCCATCAGTTTCTCGTCGCTCATTTGGTCAACCATAAACTACCAGATCAAATTTCTTTAAATTTACTCACTGAAAACAATACTTTAAAAGTAGTCATTTCGTTACATCGAAGGATTATTTTTTTTGTGAAACGATGAAAAAAATGTAACCATTCAGGCAGTGCCCTGACTAAATAAGCAAAACATCAAAACAATGAATGACCCAAAAGAAACCCGGTTCAAGCAGATCATTGAAGAGAATCGCGCAAAAATAAACAGCATTTGCCGGTATTACTGTCCGAATGCCGAAGACCAAAAGGACATGGTCCAGGAAGTACTTGTCAACATCTGGAAAAGTCTCGATAAATTCAGGGGCGAGTCAACAATCAGCACCTGGATTTACAGGATTGCTGTGAATACATCACTTAGCTTCACAGGGAAGACCTATCGTCACCTGAAACTTTACATCGACAAAGACCCGCTTGGCATGAATGTTTTGCTCGATGAAGGTGACCTGGAGCAAAAACTGAAAACAGAAGAACAGCTTGAACAATTGGAAATCAGCCTTAACCAGTTATCTGTCATTGACAAGGCATTGATTTCACTTGTACTTGAAGGGCTGACGTTGCGCGAAATTGCTGATGTGGTCGGTCTCACGGAACCAAATGTCAAAGTGAAAATCCACAGAATTAAGGAACAACTTAAACAACAGTTAAATAGTTAAAATCAATAAATTATGAAAACAGAACAGCATTATAAACAGGAGTTTGATATGGGACAATTTGTAAAAGGTTTAAAAAAGGAAGATACTCGTTATCTGGCATTGACCAATACCTTTAAGTGGATCATGTTTGTACTCGCCCCCTTTTATTTTCTGATCTTTGTGCTCAGCATGATCATTGACCATCCGGAGATCGATAAATTCGGATTTTTGTTCTTTTCGTTGGGATTTTTGGCCTTTGCCCTGTTGTTCAAAAGCTTATATCAGGAATATAAATCGGTCGATTACGGTGTTTCGACCATTGAAATGCTGAGAAATGCAGCTAACCGCTATGAGCTGTGGCAGGCAAAAACTTACTTGACCATCATCCCGACATTGCTGTGTGCGATTGGATTCAGTTTTTCGGCGCAAAAAGGGTTTCCTTTCGACGATCAGACGATACGTATCCTCGTCGGTTTTGGAAGCATCCTTTTCATCCTTTGCTGTTCTGGTTTCGTTGGCTATTTAATTTGGAGAAGACGTCAGAAACCATTAAGGGATAAGGCTTTGGAATTGATAAAGGAAATGGGGGAATAGTTCATTCTAATCCAACCACCGACGGGTCTCCGACACCGTTGGGGTTTAGACCCGCGTAACTGGATGTTTTGGCCATTCATTCCCCTATTACCAATACCACCAATGCAATTTTTAATCTTGCCCCAACTCCAAAGGAGTGAAATGATTATAGATAATATAAGTCCCCCAAACCCACCGGCCCAACCAGAAATTTCCAAAAAGAACGAATGATCATTGCGCCGCAAGGAAATGGATTACCAAAATAATGGCCCGGAACTACCGTTTGGTTCAGAATACCTACCTGCCATTAAAAACAAATCGGGAAATACCTACTTCTGATAAAGGGTTAGTGATAGTCTCACTCGAAGTGAGACTATCACTACTTTCATCATATCATCCACTAGACCAATTCAAAAGCAATTAAAAACCTAATCCCCAAAAATCACGATTACCAAAAGGATACCACCAAAAATACCCTCCCGTACTTGCAGAATTTTTTAAAAGGTACTGGGCTATAAGTGGAAACGAGCCCGGTTGTCATTAAAAAGCAAACGGAATGAAAATGATTTTAAGTTCATACAACAACAAATTGAAACATTAAAACAATTGGAAGACAGTGGTTTCATAGATCTATACTTTGGTGACGAAAGCCATTTTGGCCTTACTCCAAATGTTCCATATGCTTGGCAAACAATGGATAATCCAATATTGTTGCCAACGGCCAAGGGCAAGTTCCTTAATGTTGTTGGTTTAATGAGCCCTAAAAGCAACCTGTTCTTTGAAATGCACGAGACAACATTCAATACCGACAATTTTTATAAAGTTCATGAAAAGATTTGTATTACAGATAGTTAAAAAGACTGTTGTAATACTTGACAATTGTGGTATCCACAAATCAAAGAAGTTTAAGGCAAAAATCGCAGAATGGAAGTAAAATCATATGATGATTTATTTCTAGCCTCCCTATTCGCCTGTATTGAACCTAATCGAAATCATGTGGTGCAGAATATAATATCAATGGTTGAGTTTTGATCCTTACCTCAGTTTTCAGAATCTCAAAGAACGATTAACGTTTGTTCTCGATAATTTCGGCAAAAAATACGACATTATTTTTTAACCAGTACTTAGCTGCAATCAACTCTTATAAAATTCTTTACAGGGTGAACTATCAACATTCCGGGTACAAATAGTAATACCCACTGATTATTTTCTAAGCTTCTAATCGGTTTTTGTGCTGGCACAAACATTGGTAAAAAAAAAGGACGGAAATATTCTAATTGATAACATTCAATTAAGGCTAATCATATAAAGAAAGTTTTTATCTTCGCCCTCAAATAACACGAATTTCAAAAAAGGTAACACATGTCGGTTTTACGTTTTAGCGTTTCGTTGGAGGAAGAGCTGTTGTCAGCATTGGACCAGTATGTGGTTGAGAACAATTTCTCGAACCGCTCACAGGCTTTCCGCTACTTGATCGAGAAAAACAGGGTAGAGGAGAAGTGGAAATGTGACAACATGGTTGCAGGAGCAGTTGTCATGGTTTACAATTGCCAGAAACATGAAATCAGGAGCCACTCAGCAGAACTACAGTTTGAGTACCGCGATGTAGTGATTGGTGTACAGCAGTTTACCCTTAGCGAAGTGAATTGCATGGAAATCATTGCGGTGAAAGGAACTTCACGTCGGCTTACTGAACTATCCGACAAACTGATCAGTATCAAAGGAATCCAACACGGCAAACTGATCATGAGCAAAACTGAGTGATTTTTTTTGCCTCACAGGTAACACGAATTATATTTTTAGTAACACGACAATATATTTTCAAAAATGAACAAATCTCTTAAAGGCATTTCCCTGTTTCCATTTATTTCATTATTTCGATTTATTTCCCTATTTCTACTTATTTCCTTATTTCTCTCTATATCCCTAAAAGCTCAGGACATGCTTCAGGACACAGTCCGTATTGAGGAAGTTGTTGTAACCGGAAGTCCAGTCAAAATAAACCTCAACAATGTTGCGATGTCGGTTTCGGTGGTTACGAGCGCACAGATCAACGAAAACAACGAATCGGCTTTGCTACCCATTTTAAGCGGAAGGGTTCCTAGTCTGTTTGTGACCGAGCGCGGTGTAACAGGCTTTGGTGTTTCTGCCGGATCTGCCGGACAAATTACCATACGTGGAATAGGTGGAAGTCCAACTACAGGTGTCCTGATGTTGATTGACGGTCACCCGCAGTTTATGGGGATTATGGGACATCCACTGCCCGATTCTTATGTCGCTTCTGATGTGGAGCGGGTAGAAGTTATCCGTGGCTCCGGCTCAGTGTTGTATGGATCGAACGCAATGGGCGGGGTCATCAACCTGATCACGAAAAAGCAGACACAGGAAGGGTTTCATGGCAATGCCCGAATGATGTTAGGCTCCTACAATACCCAGAAATACATGGCTTCCGGCGGTTACAAACAAGACAAACTAAGTATTTTTGTTTCCGGAAATCATGACAAAACGGATGGACATCGTGCCAACTCAGCTTTTGATATCACCAATGGATATGCAAAGATCGGATATGAACTGAATCAACACTTAAAAATGAGTGGCGATTTTAGCCTGGCAAAATTCAAAGCTTCCGATCCTGGACCCGATACCCTTTCTGCCAAAAAAGGGGAAACAATTGATATTACAAGGGGCTATGGTGCCTTTTCTATTGATAATGAATATGTTAAACTTTCTGGATCGGCGAAGCTTTTCTACAATTTTGGTGAACACAACATTACAGATGGTTTTCATTCAAGGGATCACAATTATGGATTGAATCTTCATGAATCGTTGAAATTGTTCAAAGGCAATAC
>JBAXWR010000549.1:0-1930 GCA_037128295.1 Mariniphaga sp. | reverse complement strand
CCCGAAAAGTTCTGGGCAAAGTGGGAAGAGAAAGAAATGGAAAATGGAAAATGGAAAATGGAAAACGAGAAGAACGTGCCAATTCTCAATTCTCAATTATCCATTTTAAAGAACCGGCCTTTGACCATTGAGCAGAAAAATAAATTATTTGCAGACCGCTTTAAATATGTGCGGGAGTATTTTGATGACCTGGAGCAGCAAAACATTCTCCCAACGGTTCAGGATGAATATTTAGTTGGTTTGTGCAGGCCTGAACGATTGATGGACATCATTTTCAATTTCATCCTGTTTGATAACGGGGAGAAAAAGATTGCGCGGTACCAGCAGTTTTTCGCAATCAAGAAAGCAATGAAACGCATTACTTCATTCGGAGGTGGAATTCCCCCTCTTTTGGAGGGGGTTAGGGGGAGGCCTGGCGGAGTGATCTGGCACACCCAGGGAAGCGGTAAATCGTTGACCATGGTTATGTTGGCACAGGCCATTGCCATGGAAAAATCGATCCGTAATCCGAAGATAGTCCTGGTAACCGACCGGACGGACCTTGACACCCAGATAACGGACACCTTTCGCAAATGTGGGATGGCAGTTGAAAACGCAGCAACCGGACAACGATTGGTCGAACTGCTTGAAAGTAAGAGTGATGCAGTGGTTACCACAATTATCAACAAGTTTGTGGCTGCCATCAGGAAAATCAATATGCCCTTGCAGAGTCACGATATTTTTGTCCTGGTTGACGAAGGCCACCGGACACAACATGGAACTTTCAATATCGAAATGCAGAAAACCTTGCCCAATGCGTGTTTCATTGCAATGACCGGCACACCACTTTTTAGAAAAGACAAAAGTACTGCAGCAAAATTTGGGGGTATCATTGATGCTTATACTGTCGATCAGGCAGTTAAAGACAAGGCAGTTGTTCCGCTTCTTTATGAAGGAAGGTTGGCAAGGCAAATTGTCAATGGAAGTCCATTGGATACATTTTTCGAAATGGTCTCGGAACCACTCACCGAATACCAGAAAGCCGACTTTAAAAAGAAGTTCAGCAGGGCGGACCAGTTGAACGGGGCAGAACAGAAAATATATGCGATTGCCTGGAACATCAGCCTGCACTTCCGCGACAACTGGCAAGGCACACCATTCAAAGCACAGTTGGTTTGCGATAAAAAAATAAATGCCATAAAGTACAAAGAATTTTTAGACGAAATTGGGATAGTGAGCTGTGAAGTCCTGATTTCATCCATAGACGAAAGGGAAGGTGAAGATAGTGCTTATGAGAAGTCACCAGAGAAAGTAAATAAGTTTTGGAAAAAGATGATGGACGAACACGGCACTTCAAAAAAGTATGAAAAAAACCTCATCAACCGGTTCAAATTTCAGAAAGATCCTGAAATCATGATTGTTGTTGACAAGTTGCTTACCGGTTTTGATGAACCAAAGAACACGGTGATGTACCTTACCCGGAACCTGCAAAACCACAAGCTTTTACAAGCCATTGCAAGGGTTAACCGGATCTATCAGGATAAGGAATTTGGATATATCATTGATTATTATGGCGTTATTGAGAATCTGGACGATGCATTGCAAATGTATTCCTCTTTTGAGGAATTTGATTTGGATGATTTGGAAGGTACATTGGTCAATATCAACGAAGAAATAAAAAAGCTGCCACAGAAATACTCCGAATTGTGGGATATTTTCAAAACAATCTCCAATAAACGCGATGCAGAAGCCTATCAGGTCATGTTGAAGGATGAAGCAGTACGCGCCTTATTCTACGATAAATTGTCCACGTTTGCCAGAGGTTTGAAATTGGCACTTTCATCGATCCAATTTTACAAACAGGTTGACGATAAAACCATCAACCGTTATAAGGAGGATTTGACCATGTTCCTGAAACTTCGGTTGGCTGTTGTTGAGAGGTACAGTGATT
>JBAXWR010000548.1:0-1943 GCA_037128295.1 Mariniphaga sp. | reverse complement strand
GGATGCCACCTGTAAGGGACCGTAACATGGGAATCTGGCAACCGGTACTTTTACGCACCTCCGGTGATGTCACGATTTCAAAACCACATATCATCACCGAATTGCCCAATTTGCCAGATACAAGTGTGGCGAAAATCTCACTTCAGATTGCCCTGACAAACCAGGGATCGAAAGTTTCAAACGGAAACCTCAAAATCAGTATCCGCCCCGAAAACTTTGTCGGTGGTGCGCCGGTTCAAATCACCAAACAAGTTTCGGTTGAAGCTGGTAAAGAAAATGTGATAGACCTAAATGCAGACAATACCATCCAGTTGCTGGTTAAACAACCCAAACTTTGGTGGCCAAACGGTTATGGCAAGCCCAATTTGTATCGTGTTCATATTCAATACGAATCAAATGGGGTCGTCACGGATGAAAATAGTTTTGCTTTTGGTATCCGGACAACAACCTCAAAAGCTATCGACGTTCCCAATAAATCTTTGCGCCGTGATTTTTATGTGAATGGCCGACGTGTTCACCTCACCGGTGGTGCCTGGGTTCCTGATATGATGCTTAATAGGGATTCAGTCGGTTACGAGCGTGAAATGCACCTTTTCAAAAATTCAAATATCAACCTTGTCAGGATATGGGGCGGAGGTATTACGCCACAGGATGTATTCTGGGACCTGGCCGACCATATGGGTTTAATGGTTTGGTCCGATTTCTGGGTAACGGGCGATACACATGGCGAATTTAAAGGTTCAACCGATTACCCGTTAGAAAGCAATGTATTTGTAAACAATGTGATCAGTACGATTTACCGGATCCGCAACCACCCCAGTTTGTTGGTTTGGACCGGAGGAAACGAGGGTCATATCCGCAAGGAGCTCTATGATATCATGCGGAATAAAATCATCACATTGGATGGTACAAGGCCTTATATTCCAAGTTCATCTGGTTTTGCAAAACTTCCCAAAGGATGGGACGGTGCCTGGCCCGATAATCTGGCTTCAGGAGTCTATAGCGGCGGCCCTTACACCTGGCAGGATGCAAAAGCCAATTACAAGCTTGCTGATAATGCAAAAGATTGGGTATTCAAAGATGAGACAGGACTACCATCGCAGCCAACTTACAACGGACTGAAAAAGATTATTCCCAACTTAGTATGGGATAAGACATTGCCTTTTCCGCTCAACCATACCTGGGGTTATCACGACGATTGCACAGGTAACGGCCATTACGACTGGTATTACAAGGAGATGGTGAAGCGTTATGGCGAACCTACCTCCATGGTCGATTTTTCGGATAAGATGCAGCTCATGAACGCCACAGGTTATCAGGGAATCTTTGAAGCGGCAGGTCATAAGCTCAACGAGATTGGTGGCGTGATGCTTTGGAAGTTGAATGCTGCTTTTCCAAGTGTGGTATGGCAGGTGATCGACTGGTACAATGAACCCAATGCAGGTTACTATTTTATGCAGAATGCCCTTGAAACGGTTCATGTTCAGTTCAATCCTATAGACAATAACGTTACTGTTCTAAACCGTACATATCAGCCGGTTTCCAAATTAACAGTGACTTCAGATGTTTATGACCTGAACTCAAAACTGCTTTCGCATGAAGCAAAAGAGGTGAGCCTTGCAGCTACCGATATTCAGGAGCCATTTTCTATCACAAAGGTATTATCTGATAATCAGGGCGTTAATTTTGTTGTCCTCAATCTGAAAGATGCTGCAGGAAAAGTAGTTTCCCACAATACTTACTGGTTGGCTGCCGACAATAACTACAAATCACTGAGCGAATTGCCAAAAACAAAGGTTCAAGCAACTATCCTGAAATCCGAAAAAGGGAAAAAGGAGATAACCTGGACAGTGAAGTTTTCCAATCCTTCAAAACAACTCGCCTTCTTTGTCCATCCGCAGTTGTTGGATGAAGGGGCTGAGGTGCTGCCTTCGTATTGGTCG
>JBAXWR010000547.1:0-1985 GCA_037128295.1 Mariniphaga sp. | reverse complement strand
CTGCCAAAACTGTGGCAGAGGCATTTCGGGTAGCAGCACCTGACTTCTGGACGATTTTTGAATAATCAAATTCAGGAGCATCACCTGATAAAAATGTATCAAGTTTGGCAGCCAGTTCAGGATTTGCAACAGCCCATTCATCTTCTTCATCGTTCTTCGTGTTGGCCCAGGCTTTTAACTCTTCGCAGCGTTTGGCATATAATTCGGCAACTTCAGGGAAGATCACAAAAGGGTTTTCAGGATCGCCACCCAAATTGGCAATTGTTTTTTTGAACGAAGCCCCTGCATGGGTCAATGGCTGTCCGTGTGTTGAACACTGACGTTCAAAGTTGGCACCATCTTCCTTAACTGAGCCTTTGCCCATGATGGTTTTGCCAATAATCAGCGATGGTCTGCTTTTCTCTCCCAAAGCAGCAATAATTGCACTTCGGATGGCATCTGCATCATTACCAGCAATGGTTTGCACATTCCAGCCCCATGCCTTGTATTTCATTTCAGTATCTTCGGCTGTTACCGCATTTGTTTCGGTAGAGAGCTGAATATCATTGGAATCATAAAACATGATCAGATTATTCAGTCCCAGATAGCCAGCCAGGCGGCCTGCACCCTGGGAAATCTCCTCCTGGACACCACCATCAGAAATGAAAGTATAAGTCTTGTGTGCCATCCATTCGCCAAACCTGGCCACTAAAAACCGTTCGGCAATTGCTGCTCCAACAGCCATCGCATGCCCTTGACCAAGCGGGCCGGAGGTATTTTCAACTCCTCGTTCCGGATCAACTTCGGGATGGCCAGGCGTTACGGAACCCCACTGACGGAAGTTTTTAAGGTCTTCCATACTATAGTTACCCGCAAGTGACAGAACAGAATAGAGCATCGGGGACATGTGTCCCGGATCAAGGAAAAACCTGTCACGGAAAGGCCATGTCATCTCACTTGGATCATATTTTAAAAATTCTGTAAACAGGATATTCACAAAATCGGCTCCTCCCATCGCGCCTCCGGGATGCCCGGAATTGGCTTTCTCGACCATTGCGGCTGAGAGTATGCGGATGTTGTCAGCCGCTTTGTTGGTTACTGAATTACTCATGCTTTTTGAAATTAGAATTACTTTTTTTGTTTATTATTTATTTTGCAGGTAATGCCCTGACCATATATACCCCTTCGATCGTCTCCAACTTGGTGACAATTCCGGTAGAAATTTCTGTCGCGTTCGTGTCGATAATATTGTAAGCAATGTCACCTTTGTTTTTGTTCAGCATATTGTCGATGTTGATCCCTTCCTGGGCAAGGATTGTCGTAATCTGGCTGATTATATTTGGTACATTCTTGTTCGTAATCAATAATCTTGCGCCACAATTGCGCTCCATCTCGGCAGCAGGGAAATTGACCGAGTTGCGGATATTTCCATTTTCAAAGAAATTACGTACCTGTTCGGCAGCCATTACTGCACAGTTGACTTCCGATTCGTTGGTTGATGCTCCCAGGTGTGGAATCGCAACAACTTTATCTATTTTAAGGAGTTCTGCATTTGGAAAATCGGTGAAATAGGCAGCTACCTTACCAGATTCGATTGCAGCTTTAACATCGGCATCAACAACGAGTTCTCCACGGGCAAAATTTAGGATTTTAACCCCATCTTTCATCATCTTAAGCTTTTCGGCATTGATAAACCCTTTTGTATCATTCATCAAAGGAATTTGAAGCGTTATGAAATCAGCTTTTGCCAACATGGATTCGATACTACGCGCACGAACCACATCGTGGTGTAAATTCCAGGCATGTTCAATTAAAATATAAGGGTCATACCCTATAACGTTCATTCCAAGCGATTGAGCAGCATTGGCAACCAATACGCCAATTGCACCAAGTCCAAAAACAGCCAATGTTTTACCTTTGATTTCAGTACCTCCAAAATTGGCTTTGCCTTTTTCGACCAAGGCCGGAACTTTATCACCTTCGGCAGTAAGGGTTTTTGCCCATTG
>JBAXWR010000546.1:0-2020 GCA_037128295.1 Mariniphaga sp. | reverse complement strand
TTTGTTGATCCACGTGGGCAAAACCAGAATCAGGAGAAAGTATAATATTAAGCTATATTGAAAAATAACCAGAACTATGTCATCAGAAGTTAATACCGGATTTTTAAAGGATAAAAGACTTGATACTATTGCAGCCGATATTTTGAGACCGGTTGGAATTTCGCAAGGTTTTTTGGTCTGGATGTCCTTTTTGGCCATTTCACTGGCTGGATGTATTTATGCCTATTATATCCAATGTGATAAAGGATTGATCGTTACAGGTTTGCGCGATCATGTAAGTTGGGGAATGTACATTGCCAACTTCGTTTTTTTCGTGGCTACAAGCCTTGTCGGAATGTTGATCAGTTCCGTTTTGGGATTGATCGGTTTCAAATGGGTCAAACCGATTGCCCGCATTGCAGAGATCATAGCAGTTGCTTTTGCCGCAATTGCAGGTCTTGTAATTGTTTCCGACATGGGGCGTCCTGAACGATTGCCTTTTGTTTTTATGTATGGAAGGATCCAATCACCGATTTTGTGGGATGTGACAGTTGTTACTACCTATCTGGTATTGAGTACGTTGCTCTATTTTATCCCGCTTATTCCCGACCTGGCAATCAGCAAAGGGCGGATAGGGCACACCCCGAAATGGTTGCAAAATACCTACGAAACCCTTTCAATGAAATGGAACCATACGCCAAAACAATATCAGATCTTGCTGAAATCGGTTAGGATCCTATTAATATTGATTATTCCGACTGCATTTGCGATCCATACTGTCACCTCGTGGCTTTTTGCTGTGACAACCCGGCCGGGATGGGACAGTACAATATTCGGCCCTTACTTCCTTACAGGGGCTTTTGTTGCAGGTTCAGCGGCAGTCGTCATTGTGATGTATTTAGTGCGTACCAGTTATAAGCTTGAAAAGTATCTTACGGACTACCACTTCGACATGATGGGAAAACTGATCGTGCTTGTTTCGATTGTTTATTTGTATTTTAACATCAACGAATTTCTGATACCGGCTTACAAACTGAAAACGGCAGAGGCAATCCATCTTCAGGAGTTATTTGTTGGCGAACATGCTTTTATGTTTTGGAGTGTTCAGCTATTGGGTTTGATCCTTCCGATCATCCTGTTGTTGTTTAAGTTCTTCAGGAAACCATTACCAATTTTTATGATTGGGATGGTCATGTTGATCGCTTCGTGGTTTAAGCGGTTTCTGATCGTGGTTCCAACCCAGGAAAATCCATTCCTGCCCAGGCAAAATGTACCAGATGCATGGATGGTTTATCAACCAACCATTGTCGAAACGGCCATCACGATGGGTACAATCCTCATGGCGATAATGATTATCACTGTTCTGGTGAAATTATTTCCCGTGATACCCATCTGGGAAGTGGCGGAAGAGGAATGTCATACAAACAATGATCAACCCAAAGTATAAACTTCAAAAACTCCATTATGAAGAAAAGATATTTATCCCTGCTATTGATCTTACTGATCACTTTTCGATTGTCAGCACAGCAGCCGTGGATTGTTCCGGAAGAAAACCTGGCGAAACTGAGTCCATTTGCCTTCTCTGATTCAACGCGAAAAGCTGGTGTTGAACTTTACATTACGAATTGCAAATCGTGCCATGGTGACCCCGGAAAAAATAACGTTATCAAACTTGTACCGCCGCCCGTAGATCCAGCTTCCGACAGGATGCAGGCTAATACCGATGGGGGTTTGTATTATAAAATTACCCAGGGTCGTATTCCAATGCCAACATTTAAAAATATCCTCTCATCCAAAGATGTTTGGGTTGTTATATCTTACCTGCGTAGTTTCAATGAAAAATATGTGCAGGTAGTAGCACCTAAAGTTTTGGGCGGGGCGATGGTTCAAAACGTAAAAATCCAGATGAACTGGCTGAAAGAAAAAAACCAGGTTCAGGCTGTCGTTTCAGGGAAAAAGGACAATATCGAGCAACCTCTTGCTGGTGCCGAAGTGAAGTTGTTTGCTAAACGGTATTTTGGAAATCTTCAGATTGATGATG
>JBAXWR010000545.1:0-2053 GCA_037128295.1 Mariniphaga sp. | reverse complement strand
GTTCCGGAAATCGTAGCTATCAGCTTTTCCGTTTTAATATCCAGTACCTGAACCAACTTCGTGTGATGATCGATCCTGTTACAGGGAACATTACTCAGTTGGTAAAACTCGCTAATGGACGCAACTATGCAGATGCAAAGGTAAATGGCGGACTCAATGCGTTTCGTTGGTTACCGGCCAATGTCGATGCCCCCAAAGCCGATTCGAGCATTGTTATCAGCACTGTTGAGGAAGGTCCACTGGTTGTTGAACTGAATGTAAAATCGAAAGGCGTGGGCTGTCGGTCAGTCAGTCGCAGCGTTCGCCTTGTTGCCGGGCAACCCTGGGCTGAGATCACCAACGTGGTTGATAAGCTGCCGCTTGTTGCCAAAGATGGTATCCATTTTGGCTTTGGCTTCGACATTCCGCAGGGAAAAACACGCGTTGATATTCCCTGGGGAATTATGGAAATGGAGAAAGACCAGTGGGTGCAGGGAAATCGCAACTGGATAGCCATGCAACGCTGGCTCGACATTTCCAACGATCAGGAAGGTGTTACCTGGTGTTCGCTTGATGCTCCCCTTTTCGAATATGGAAATATGACAGCTAACATCTCCCTTGGCTGGGGAGAAAAAGGGCCTTGGCTCACCAAACTCGAACCAAGTTCAACCATTTATTCCTGGGTGATGAATAACCATTGGCACACCAACTTCCCTTTAACGCAGGACGGGCCGGTTACTTTCCGGTATCGGGTTTATCCTCATGGCGCTTATGATGCTGCCGCCGCAAACCGGTTTGGTCTGGAGCAATCGCAGCCACTTGCCCATGTAGCAGCCAATATCGACCCAAAGATTACTCCCCTGATAGCTGTTGATAATGATCGGGTTTGTGTAACCATCCTCAAACCCGTTGGCAACGGCAAAGCCACCATTGTTCGTCTGCGTTCCCTCTCCGACAAACCGGAAACCGTGACATTTGCCTTCCCTGACGGAAAGGCAAAATCAATCCGCCTATGTTCGGTCAGTGAGGAGCCCGAAGGACCTACAATAGGAACAGTCAATTTGTTGCCCTTGGGTAGTGTTACGCTTAGCATCGAATTTTAATTTTTACTCAGCATATCATTAATACATGATAAAAGAATAAATAATTGAATAACAGAGAAATAGATATTAGCGCATTTATTTGAAGCCTTGAATGTCATTGCCATATAAGGGATTGTCACATCACTTAGTAAAAAAGATGAAATTGGATCAACGATCGCGAACGCCAATAAAAACGAACAATTTAGTAGTAATTGAAAATGTATAGCCTGTCCCGAGTATCGGGAAACACCATTTTTATAAAGCCCACTTGGAAGAGCTCGACCGGCTCATCGAAGCGGCATAAAAACAACGAAAGGAGGAAAATATGAGGATTAACATGCAAGTGAATGGAAGAAATATGCCCCCACAACTCAAAAAGTCGCAAATAATGGGGGAATACCCCCATGAGCAACTGCCGTAAAGAAGAATCAACGTGTGGAGTTAAACTAATTTGGCCACATATGAATCGCTTTTGCTCACACACCGGCATATTTTCGGTTCAAAAATTCAAATTAGATTTTTAAGTTATAATTACACAAAATTTTTATTATTATGAGGCACATTGCTATAGCACTGTTTTGTATTTGTTCAGTTTTAACATTATTTGGTCAAGAAACAGAAGGACAGAAGAAAGAACGTATGGCCTGGTGGGTAAACGATCGTTTCGGGATGTTTATTCACTGGGGATTATACTCTTTACCTGCCCGTCACGAATGGGTTAGAAATTATGAAAGGATAACCAACGAAGATTATCAAAAGTACTTCGACAATTTCAACCCCGACATGTACAACCCACGCGAATGGGCAAAAATGGCCAAAGCTGCAGGAATGAAGTATGCGGTAATTACCACCAAACATCACGAAGGGTTTTGCCTGTTCGATTCAAGATTTACTGACTACAAGTCAGTAAATACAGCCTGTGGGAAAGACCTTTTGAAAGAATGGGTGGAAGCCTTCCGTGCTGAAGGTTTAAAAATTGGTTTCTATTATAG
>JBAXWR010000544.1:0-2078 GCA_037128295.1 Mariniphaga sp. | reverse complement strand
AATGCTTCCGGTAATGACTTTCCCGGTGATAACATTCGTGCAATTTCTTTGACCAATCTTCCTACTGCACGATCAGGTGATGGTGCCTATAACCTGGAAATCCATAATTTGTCTTATTTTGGGCGTGCGCAATATAGTTATAAGTCTCGTTATATTTTAACAAGTACACTCCGTCGCGATGGTTCCTCCAGATTTGGTGTGGATAACACGTGGGGGACGTTCCCGTCTGCTGCAGCGGCATGGCGCGTTTCAGAAGAGAGCTTCCTGAAAAGTATTCCAACGATCAGCAATTTGAAACTTCGTTTAGGTTGGGGACAAACCGGAAACTCGGGTAACCAGAATAGTGATCAGGCGACTGCCGCCTTAACTTCATCCAATATTCAGTACAATTATTATCCGCAAAATGGCGTTTTAGGTGCTGGCTCATCATCAAAAATTCCAGTAGTAGGCACTATTAAAACCTTAGCTGATACCAAGTTGAAATGGGAAACCAATGAACAAAAAAACATCGGTATTGACCTTGGGCTATTCAAAAATAATTTGAATGTAACGGTTGATTATTTCACCCGGTCATCTAAAGATTTGTTGAATTGGTTGAATATACGACCTTCATCGGGTTACGATAAAGTATATACGAACTTAGGTGGAATTGACAATAAAGGTATTGAATTCAGCATTAATTACAAAAAACAAATCAATAAGGATTGGAATTTTGGCGTCACAGCAACAGGTTCGCATGTGAAAAACACAATTTCAAATATCGGCGGTAACGATATATTCTTTGAAAACACAGGTGCAACCGGCGATGGTTCTAACCAGGGTCAAATTGGTGCTCCTTCAGGAACTCACTGGAACAACCACTCTATCATGCGTGAAGGCTATGCGGTAGGTTCTTTCTATGGTTATAAGGTAGATCACATCTACACAAACCAAGCCGAGATTGATGCGGCCAATGCTGCTGCTATCGCTGCTGGTCACCCGGGCGGATACAATAATGGATCAAAGACTGTTCCAGGTGATTATAAATACAAAGACCTGAATGGTGATGGTTTCATTGATGAAAAAGATATGACCATCTTAGGCAACGGTTTCCCTAAGTTGAACTATGGTTTAACCTTCAATGCCACCTATAAAAATTGGGATTTTATGATCTATGGTTACGGAGTTTATGGTGCACAAATCTATTCATACTCTGCGATGACCTTAACAGACATGTTCCCGAGTGATAACGGTACAACACCAAACCTTTTGAAAGAGGTTGCGCAAAATGCCTGGAGTCCTACAAACAGTACGAACGCTCAATATGCCAGATTGTCCTTCCTCGATTTGAATTACAACATGCGTGGCTCGGATGCATGGCTTAAAAAGGGTGATTACTTCAAGCTTGGTAATGTTCAGGTTGGTTATACTTTTGATAAGAGTCTGTTGAATGTCGTTCGCTTGCAAAGTGCCCGCATTAGCGCTTCTGTTCAAAACGTATTCTGTATCTCTTCATATAATAAATATGGTGATCCTGAAGTCGGACAGGGTAGCGTGCTCTATACCGGTTTGGATACTGGCCGTTATCCGATGCCACGTATTTATACCATAGGTTTGAACATACAATTCTAATTGTTTCACATAAATACAATGAATATTATGAAAAAAACATCAAGAATATTATATGCTATACTCGCAGGTGGTCTATTGCTGATAGGAATAAGCTCCTGTGACCAAAAGGAATTTTTAAAGGTGGACCAGTATAGTCTTTTGGCAGCTGACCAAATGTTTAAAACACCTGAACAAGCAAAGGGTGGTCTGGTTGGTTGCTACACCATGATGCTTCCGGATGCAACTGACGGTGACTGGGGCATCAAGCCAAACTTGTTTATCGGAGGCCATCCTACAATGGATACTCAGGCCACAGGATGGGATAAAGACTGGAACCAGCAAAATTGGACTGCAGGAAGCCCGGAACTATTGGGAGGTTGGAAACATGCCTACAATGCAATTACCCGTTGCAACGATTTCCTTGCCGGCCTTGAAGCAGCAGATCCTCTAATTATTAATGCTGCTTTAAAAAAATGATCCGCTCCTCC
>JBAXWR010000543.1:0-2092 GCA_037128295.1 Mariniphaga sp. | reverse complement strand
TCCCCAGGCTGGCGACGTTCCGGCTTTCGCGTTCCTGGTTGATCAGGGCCGTCAGATCCAGGCCAAAATCGATGGTTTTATCGGCTTCCGTTGTACCGCCCTGCATGTAATAATCCCCTCCCTGGAATTTAAAAACAGGATATTCCTGTACGAAGGAGGGAACCGTTGCCGACAGGTCGGTGGAGACGCCCATGGTTACCTTTATTTTATTCCTGGAGGTATGCTTCAAGACTATCTTTGCCGTCAGCTTCGGGGAACAGGTTTGCTTGGCATCGATCACGTATACTGTATGGTTCCAGATCCCACCATAACCGATTGCATCTGCGAAGCATTTGTACATTACATAACAGAATCCCTGGTTGCTCCAGCCAGTCCCGGCATATCCACTGGCAATCTTGACCCCGCCGATTTCCCAGTCACGCATATTGACCTCCCCGTCGCCGTTAATGTCTACATTGTTTGTAAATAGCCCGTCGTTGTTGTAATCGAAACGGATTGAAACATTGAACCCGCAAAGGGTCCAGGTATGTGAAGGACTCGCTCCCCAGGATGTCTGAACATATTTTCCTGCTTCAGGAGTTCCGGCAGGCAACGTATTTGTCGGATTGTAATACTGGCCGTAAAAATTGGCAATACCGCCAACATTCGCGCTTTCAAGATGATCGGTCAGCCAGTATTTAAGGGTTTGAAGTCCTTCAGGGGTATCCATTGTTCCAGATTGAATCAAACAATTGGGCAAACGGTATTGGTGTTGATTATGGCAACCATGGTGTTTGTGTAATTAAAGAGTCGCCTAAAACCGTAAACCAGCAGGGGCACAATACCGGCTCGTTTTATTCAGGGCCGACCGGTTTGTGGATTACCGGATTGGGCTTACTTCCCGATGAGGTTACCACTGACCGTTTCAGGGAATGTTGGGCAAACTGGACAATCTTGTATTCTGGTAATAACGATAATATGCAACTGGCTGTTAAACACTTCGACAGGGCACGTTATCCTGGATTTGCTGAACGCGATTTGTTTATACTTGGCAATACCTGGGGTCCAGGTGATCCGCTTGGAAACAAGTTCACAGAAGAATCGTTTGTGATGAAAGAGATTCCGGCACTTGCAAGGATTGGTGTTGATGTGATGCAGATTGACGATGGCTGGCAGAAGAGTCAGGCAGGCATGTCGGCCCGGGATTTTTTGCCCAAATATACCAAGGGATGGAAGGATATTAAAGCTGAAGGAGATAAATACGGTGTAAAATTCGGACTTTGGGTTTCAATACAAAACGCTAAGGTTTCTGACTTAAAAACAAATATCGATCAACTTGGCTTTGTTACCTGGAAAGCCGATTTCGACCATTTGGCAAACCGTAAAGATTTTGAAGACCGTACAAAAAGTTACCGCGAAGTGATGAAACATGCATGGATGAAAACGCAGTTCACACTTTGTCCTGAATACGACAACCTACGGTATGGCTGGTATTACGCCAAAGAATACGGAAGTATCTATTTTAGGAACATTCAGGAAGCTTTACCTGAGCATTTGACCATGGTGCCGTATCATGTGCTCCGCCAACATTGGTTAATGTCGAAGTATTTTAACAGCAATAAATTGCAGGTAATGCTCCAAAACCCCAAACGAACCAATAAGGAACGCAGCGATGCCTTTCAGCACAGTCATTCCTATTGTTTTGCCATGGGTTTGCCATTTATTCCGGCCTTTTTCCAAAGCGCCCAATTTTTAGATGATGAAGAACAAAAGGAACTGAAACAATTGATTTCCTTGTACAAAAAGTATCGTGAAGACATGTTTACCTGTTATACATTTCCGGTTGGAGATGTTCCGTCAAACGACAGTTGGTCGGGGTTTCAGATGGTCAATGAAAAGGCCGAAGGAGGCTATCTTTTGTTGTTCAGGGAAATACACAATACCGAAAGCCAAAAGAGAGTTGCACTGAAATTTCTCTCCAATAAAACCATCAGTATCACCAACCTTGAAAATGGTAAGGTGTCTCAGCAAAAAATAGATCCATATGGTAATGCTTCCTTTTTTCTGAAAGATCCGGCTTCCTATTTGTTTTTAAAATATTCGATAAAGGGAA
>JBAXWR010000542.1:0-2147 GCA_037128295.1 Mariniphaga sp. | reverse complement strand
GCGTCCCGATCGCAATCGGGAAGGTCATCGGTTCGATTCCGATATTCTCCACTGATAATCAAAGAGTTACAAATGTTTTTTTGTAACTCCTTTTTATTTATGGATTTACTCATTTGGCTAGAGCGTCCCGATCGCAATCGGGAAGGTCATCGGTTCGATTCCGATATTCTCCACTGAAAAAAGAGTTACAAACCAAGTTTGTAACTCTTTTTTATTTATTGAAATGCTGCTCAATAAAAATTAATCTGCGGACAATTGTACGGGAACACTTCTAGCAATTAATGAATATGAAAATCAAGGTACATCCTGATTTGACCAACTTGAGAATTGGTGATATTGGTAAATTTTACAATTGATCTAAATTTCTCAATTCCAAACTCATGGATCAATTCACCAAATGAGGAATTAAAGAAAGATGAAGACATTGGTGGGAAACCAAGCATGCTGATCTCAACCTGTTCGTTATTCAAAAAATAAGTTTTAAGAATACAAAACAAGGTATATCCATCCGAATTCGAATAGGCACCCTTGACAACCTTATTTAAAATTACTTTTTGCATGTTGCGAAGTTAGTAGTTTTATTCAAAATATGTAATCTTCAAGTACTGTTTCGTCAATTTTCTCAAGTTTTTCGGTATAAATGACAATTTCAATTAATGTTCCAATGAAATGTTGTATTGGATTTATTGACATCCTCATTTTGCCAAGTAAGCTAATATAGCAATACAAATTGCCGGTGAATAGGTGTACTTCTCCTACTCCAAGTAGATTTTTTAAAATATTTTCAAAACCTACTCCCATATTATATTTTTTTGATTTAACCGATTGTCCCTTTTTAAAAGCCCAGGTTAAAGCATCAAAATCGGACAAATCTTCTTCTCCATTAATTATCATATAGTTATTAACGGAATTAACTATTCCTACTCCCAAATCGGAAATTGCAAAGCGTATTTGTCTCTTGGTTTTATAAAACTGACTAAAAATATAGGCATCAGATTTTGATCGGGAATGATCATATACGTTGTTAATGATTTCAGAGATACAAATATTCAGGGCCGAAATATCTTTCCCAGGACAATAATTTCTGAAGAAAGCTTGAGCATCCAGAATATACTCGTTCATTGTTGATGTATCAACTCGTTTTATGGGTATTGCTGTGGGACTAGACTGTAGAACATGGTTTGGAATATCATAATTTGTATTGCAAAATTCAACCATATTTATTGAATAGATGTACCAACCATTACCCTTACCCAATAACAATTTTCCGTCGATTCCAGAAGAATTTTGGATCACAAAATATTGAACCAGCATCAGAATGTCTCTCGGAAAGAAATATTTAAAATTACTAACATCTACATTTGCCATCAAGTAATTTTTCCTTATTAATTCAAATATTAATGAAAAATCAGACGTTTTAGTTAAAATAATATCTTCCATAATCAGAGCAATAAATAGATTTTATCCTCTAAAGTCTTCTCCAATTGCCCACCCATATTTGCAAACCCAATTACAATCTGATCAGCCAGGGATAGAATGGTCTCGTTGCATTTTCCGGAGGTGGCACGCGTCACACGTTTTACATCTTCCTTAAAGGGACTAACAATCAGTAGTCGTTGGCTTTGAATTGCCTTTAGGATATCGTCACTCCATAAAGTCTTTAAGCCTCGTGGCAACATCATGATCAAAGGTTGGTTGCCCCTCAGTAATATCTCAAAAACATCTTTCTCGATCTGGGAATGGTTGCCGCAAACGATGCAGTTTCCCACTGCCCGTTGTTCTTTTGCCCAACCATAACTTTTAAGCACAACATCTGCCGGGCATTTTTGGGAACATAGAAATGCAGTCTTGTGAAGTTTCAATAGATCAAGGTTTCCAAGGTATTCCATAATAACAACTCCTTCTTGTTTTAGCTAATATACTAAAACTTGAGGAACTGGAGAAGGAGTTTTCTTGAAAATATTGAATCTGGAAAAGAGAATTGTGGCTTATTTTGCCGACAAACCTTATTTTCAGTTTTGAAAAAATGTAGGAATCAAGTTGTTTTGATTTAAGCATTCAAATTATGCTAAGGTTCAACCCGTTAGGGGCTGACACTTCGACTTCGCTCAGTGTCCGGTCCCTGAGCGAAGCCGAAGGGCCGGTTC
>JBAXWR010000541.1:0-2149 GCA_037128295.1 Mariniphaga sp. | reverse complement strand
TAGCCGATCCTGAAAAGCTTCCCAAAATCTGCAACGAACCTGTGCCGGTGGCATCCGAATTGAGCAATAGGCCCGTGACACCCGCAGAGTTTGTCAATGAGCCGTTTACTGTAAGTGCTTTGCCGGTTGCAATTGTAAGCACAGCCCCTGTTTGAATCGAAAGGTCCTTACATACTGCCGGTGTTGCAACATCCTCATTTACAATTGGATCTCTGGTCACATCCGGAATCGAAACATCATCAGTTTCCGTGGGGACTATGTTGCTGCTCCAGTTGCCAGTCGTGTTCCAATTGGCACTTACAGAACCGTTCCAGACAAAGGTTGGGGAAACAGAATATTCATAAGCCCCCATGGCAGGATTGGTGCGATCAGTCCCGGCATAATCAGTGGTTATACCAGTTCCCGAAACAGCAACCAGATTTACAGCCGAAGGCAAATAATTTGCAGCGGAAGTACCACCGGGAGTTGCAAAATTGGGATTTATGGCCAAGCTATGTGCGTCAGATCCGGTTACGATTGGCAAAATTGTTTTATCAGCGCCATAATATCCCAAGATCCCACCGGTGTTCGGCGCGTAATAATCGTTATTACTACAGGTTAACGTACCGCCTGTGGCTGGTAAATACATTGCATAATGCAAATTGGCCCCACCTACGGTTGAACGGGTATTGCTAAAAATATTGTTCCTGAAATCGCGGGCGTTTGTGGTAACGGCACTGAACAAACAAAATGATTTGTTTGAGATACCCGAACCTAAACTTCCGCCGATATAAACTGTGTTGTAGTACAAGTTGTTATTATTTCCGGCAGGGCCTTTTTCGTAAATCCCATAAAGTGCTGTGGATGTTTTTCCACCCAAACTGATGATATTGTTTGAATAGGTTGTTGCACCTGCAAGTATTTTGATTCCATAAAGGCTGGCACCAGTGCTGGATGCTCCTGTTACCGATAAGCCATAAATAAAGTTCTTCCCAACTGTATTGGTGCCTGTTGTGCCGCCATAGTAAACCATTCCTGCCACGCCACCTAAACAGGCATCATTCGTATTCTTTAAATTAAATATCGTGTTGCCTGTTATGGTCTGGTCTGCTCGGGTACTGCCATGGTAAATCCCGATAACAGAAGCTCCTGTAAATGCCCAACTTGTAGCATTGGCAATAGATAAATTTTTAACCGTATTGTTCGTTATCGTAAATGTACCGGCAGAAGTAATAATACCAACAACGGATCCATATTGAAAGCTGGTGCCATTTCTCATATTGGCAATGGTATTGCCCGAAATTGTTACAGCAGCATTTCCTGTGCAAGATATACCATAAACATTTTGTGCATTTTCTGTGGCTGTTGAACTTGCATTAATGCTGGTTTCCGCATCTGTACCGCCTATGGCATTGTTGCTGACCGTAGTTGTTCCAGAGTTATTTGATGTGTATATACCAACAAAGCCATGAGACATGGTTGTTGAACCAATAGTCGTAAATGAACCAATATTGTTCTTCTCAATATCCACAATTCCGGTACTAATGTTTAGTATTCCATAAGAATTGGCGTTGTCATCTGAATTTGTAACCGTAATAGACCCTGTTCCAGTAGTCGAACCAATTGTATTGCCTGTTGCTGTTCCAACATTTACGTTGCCACTTTGAATTCTGATACCCGTAAATGGAGATGTGGATGTACTTGTATATGCAATGTTTTGAATGGTATTGTTTTGAACATTGGAAACAGTAGTTATGTCTGTAGAAATGTAAATACCCTCAAAATAGTGCGCCTGGGCCGAGCTTATCGTGAATGTGCCCCCGTTGCCCACAGCGTTGCCCCCGATAACATTATTTGAAACAGTGAACCCATTTCCGTTGGTGGAGTTGGTAATATTTATGCAGGAATATACATTCGCTGCTGTCGGGGCAAGTGTAGTCGTTTCGTAAAAGCTGTTACCAGTGATGGTCCAAGCCGTCGAATTATCGGTGATATATATCCCTTTTGAACTCAAACCATTGCTGAGGAAATCATAGATATTGTTGTTACTGATGGTGTTATCGATGTTGTCCATAGCTGATGTTCCCAACGAATAAATGGCGTTTAAAGGCCTGTTGGCATCGGCAGCATTTGTAATGTTGTTATTGTCTATCGTGTTGCCATCGTTGCC
>JBAXWR010000540.1:0-2164 GCA_037128295.1 Mariniphaga sp. | reverse complement strand
GAAATTTGAATATCATTGGTCTCCCGAACCTTAGTAGTGGTGTTTATTTGCTGAATATCAAGGATAAAGGTACGCCACAAACAATTAAGGTGATGGTGAGAAAATGATTGGAAATTGGAAAATAGAAATTGTGATGATATGAAAATGGTAGGTGCGTACCCTTGTGGCCGCCCTTATCCTCAGTAGTTGTTGTAATTGTTGTTGTGAGATCAAACCCGTCGGTGACTAAAAGTCCCGGCGGTGTTTGTGAAAGGAAAAAAAGTCAAGTGTATAATACAATAAATAATTTTAAAAACAAATTGTATAATTTATGAAAATGAACAGTGAAGATATTTCAGGCAAAGATGCAATCAATAAAGGGAATAAGATGACCCGCAAACAGGCGATCAGCAAGGTAGGGTTTATAGCTATTTCGGCCGCTACAACTATGATGTTGTTGAGCTTTCCCAAAGCGGCACATGCATCATCTGCCCCGGCAGCCCCGGTAGATGCTCCAAGCGGCACCTGGACAAAACGGACTTAAAATCGAACATGGTTTGGACGTTTTGCGACAAGATTAAAAAAATGCCCGCTACTTTGATAAAAAAATGGACAAACGGCGAATGATATTAAAGCAATTCTAACAAACATGATGAAAATGAAAACTAACTACTGACAGCTTTATGCTTTTTCTTTGTTGTTGTACAATTGAGTGCACAAACGGCAACCCTGCCCTCAGGTAATGGGACAAGCGGAAATCCGTACCAGATTGCTACCCTCAACAACCTCTATTTGGTTACACAAAACAGCGCAAGTTGGGACAAGTATTTCCAGCAAACTGCCGATATTGATGCCACCACGACCTCAAGCTGGGACGGAGGGAATGGGTTTAGTCCGATCTGGAATGATCCTGCGTACTTCAAGGGTAATTACAACGGACAAAACCACAAAATTTCAAATCTGTTTATGAACCGGATTTCAGAATTCGGAACAAATCATGGATTATTTGGCTAAACTGACGGAGCAACTATTCAAAATCTGGGCTTGGAAAATGTAAATATAACTGGTTATAGCCCAGGGGCGCTGGTGGGTACTGCAAATGGTACTTCTTCAATCAACAACTGCTGGCAACTGGTTCAGTTGTTGGAGATATGGCGACAGGTGGGTTGATTGGTACTTTGGAAGGCAATTTATCACACGCTCATTTCAATAGCAGTGTTTCAAGCTTTGATGGTGGTAGCGGGAACACATTTGGCTGACTGGTGGGTTCGGTGGGATTTGCTTCTGATGGCCATGTAACTTATTCGTATTCTACTGGCACTGTAACATTTGCCGAAATTTTTGCAGGTGGTTTTGTTGGATACGCATCAAGAGGAACAATTTCAGATTGCAATAGTTTAACCGATGTGTGTTGCAGTGGTAGTCGCAGTGGAGGGTTTGTTGGGCAAAACTATGCTGTTTTATTTTCAAGATGTTACAGCGCTGGCCATGTAGAAAACGCAGAATCCCTTTTTGGTGGGTTTTGTGGCTATGATTATAACAATACTATTACTACATCTTGTTTTTGGGATACCCAAACATCCGGCCAAAATAACAGCAACGGCGGAACCGACAAAAGTAATACCCAAATGAAAACCCAGGGTACATTCACCGAATGGGATTTTACAACAGGAACGGGCATTTGGGAAATCGAAACAGGATCTGCACTTTCCTATCCCTACCTTCGCCAAAATGCTCAAAGCCCGGTACCCGGGCACGTAACGGTGGATCTGACCGGCTCAGGCACTACTTTGGATCCATATCAGATTACCAACCTCGAGGATTTACGTTATCTCTCCTGGCATAGCATAATTTGGTCGGCAACTTTTATTCAAACAACTGATCTTGATGCATCAGCTACAACAGGATAGAATGGGGGCAAAGGATTTATATGCATCGGGAACGGCACAGACAAATTTTCAGGAAAATACAATGGCCAGAACCATATAATCGCAAACCTGTTTCAGAACAATCCCTCTACCTATGGGGGTTTATTTGGTACTGTGAATGGCTGCCTGATACAAAACTTAGGCTTAAACAGCGTAAATATAACCACAAAATATAGTCATACCGGCGGTCTGGTTGGGTCTTTAAGCAACGGAACAGTTAAAAACTGCTATGTAACAGGTACTCTTAACACCAGTGC
>JBAXWR010000054.1:0-33771 GCA_037128295.1 Mariniphaga sp. | reverse complement strand
TAAAGGAGTGCATTTCGCTCCAGATATGCAGGCAAAAACCTTGTTTAATTTGTTCTACTGTTCCCTGCGTCTTAACCATTGAAAAATTAAACCGTAAGACAGGATATGAATTTTTTAAAGGAGTAGGGTTTTGTCCGATATAGGTATCTGCAAACAACCGATCGAATTGATCAGCCTTTTCGATGTCATAGTAATGTTCGAGCATCGAGATAAACAGGCTTTTCCCAAACCGGCGGGGACGCAGGAAAAACAAATAGGGGGAACCCATCTCCTCGATCAATCTGATATACTTTGTTTTATCGACAAAGTAATAGTTTTCGGATTTGATCTTTTCAAAACTGCTTATCCCATAAGGTATCTTTTTCATGTTTTTCCAATATTAACATTCAAAGATAATGAAAGATTATAGATATTGGACACCCTCATTATTCTAAAACGTGACAGTTTTATCGGCCCAAACCAGCAGAAAAGTACGAAAGTGACATTTTATCGGCACTTTTGTCGGAAATAACTCCTGAAGAACAGGAGAAAACAAACAAGCGGATGATGCTTGCCGCAAAGCTTGACAAAGCAAGAGTAAAGAAAGGATGGAGCAAAAAAGAATTGGCAGACCAATTGGGCAAGCGCCCCTCTGAGATTACGAAATGGTTGAGCGGAACCCATAATTTTACCATTGAAACGCTTTTTGATTTGGAACTCAAGCTTGAAACCAAGTTAATAAATGTGGGGGAAAAACCAAAGGAACAAGTACTACATTTTGCACTTAGTTTATCCCAAAAGGTCAACACTGAAAATTGCATGGAGGCGATCGCTAATGTGAAGATTACCTCTTCCTATGCATCATGGGCAGGTTCCAATACCGGAAGTTGTTAAATTTCTCAGCTATGGAACAATTAAACGTGAGCTTTCAGCTAAAGGGAATCGAATTGAATGCATTAAACCTGAATCAGCCTCAAATTCCCTTAAATTCGGAAAGAGGATACAGTTTTAACATCGATGTAGAGCAGCGGATCAATATTGAAGAAAAACTGGTAATCGTTTCAACTACAATTGATTTAATTCATGAAGATGACAAACAAATTCACGCATCAATAAAAACTAGCTGCATTTTTCTTGTAGAAAACATGCAGGTCTTCAATTCAGCTTCCGACTTTGTTAAATTACCCGATCAATTTATTGTTACCTTAAATTCGATTTCGCTTTCAACAACAAGAGGCATCATGTTCTCACAATTTAAAGGGACATTTATGCACAATGTATTGTTGCCAATCGTTAATCCCACAGCTCTTAATACGGAAAAAACCTATGTTGAGTAAGCGGTTACACTTACATTACGTGCAAGGTTATTGTTCGGCGATGCGGAACAGTAAATTTCGATGAGTTCGTTGCCATTGCCAAAGGATGCAACCGGCAATGAGTTCAAGACATCGAATTCGCCGGTGATTGTATCGGTGATCGACGGGATGAAACGGACCCTTGACACTAAAGTGAGTCCACGAGATTTAAAACCAAATCAGTCTTTAAAGAAAAGGGGAAGTGAAGGCTTCCCTTTTTTTGATCGTGGGGGAGAAAAACATGTTGTATAACAGGAAATTTAAAATTTTCTTTCAATGTTAAACAATCATGAAAACTTTATATTTGCCTATTATTCATTTATTTGGCGATATATGCTAAACCCATATAATTGAAAAATGTTAAATTAGTAAATTGAAATGCGTTTTACAATATGGACGGAATGAGAAATCATTACAATAAAATAAACAACGGTGGTTTACCGTGGTTAGCTATCCATGGGTCGCTCTTATTCAGATTTTCCATTGGTATAAACGAGCAAGTGTAACAGACTACTGTGCTGAAATTAAACAACGAATAGGAAATAAACATAATAGCGACTTTCTATTGAACAGACAAATACGAAGTATGAAAATTATTTTTTCTTAAAATCTTACTTTTTCTTTTTTAGACTATGTTATTAATAAAGATATAATTATGACACAAAAAATTGAAACAAGAATTAATGAACTCAAAGAATACGTTGACAAACAACGTGAATTGATTATTGGAATTAACAACGCCATTGAAAACGAGGATTTTCATCCATCTATATCACAGCAAGCAACGCTTAACTACATCTGCCAGCAAGGTAAATGGGGATTGAAAGAAATTGAAAAGTTAGAAGAGCTTAAAAAGGGGTATGAATAAATGACAAGACAAGAATGGATTGACCAAGATAATAGCATCTATCATATTACTCAAACCCGAAACGTTCAGAGTATTCTTGATAAAGGTTTTGAAAATAGAAATGGTAAAGGAATATGTGTCGTTAGGACAAATGACGGCAGAGTTGTTCGTTATATATGTGAAATGATGTTATGTATAGACGACGATTTAGATTTTTCTGTAATAGAGATTATACCAAGTAAGTTCAATATTCAGGCTAATGAAATCCAAGTTGATAGCGTTGTAGAGTTCACAAACCCTTCACACAATTACATTAAAAGGGAAAGTATTCCAGTCAAAGAAGAAAACGTTATTTGGACATATCGTGCAAGTCCATTAGGTATTCCAGACTTGCACGAATATGAAACTACTCTTAGACAGGAATTTGACATTGAACAATTGACTTAAACGAGATGAAATACCAGCACGCAACAACACCAAACCAAAAATGGCTGTACAGTGGTCAAATCAAATTATGTACCTCTATCTACCTTTCTGCTTGGTTGACAGTGAAGTGCTAAGAAATCGCCACTTTAGAGTAATGAGGAACACTATGTACAATGCGAAGAAACAACTTCCGGCTAATATTAATAATTAAAAAAATGGATAACCATCAAATGAAAAGAGAAATTGAAAAAGCCATCAACACCAGTAACCAGAAATTGTTGTATGTTTTACGCAGCCATTCCATTGATAGAAAAACAAGCATATTATACCTTAACAATCTGAATATTAACATTTAAATAACTAATTATGAACTTACAAATTGTTATAGACAATAAGTTGGAAGAATTTACAGGAAAACTTTCAAAAATGACCTATGAGAAATTACCTGTTGGACGAAAACCTATTTTAATCTCAAATAATTGTTTCCAACTTTTTAGTAAAGAATGGGTAAGTGCTCTTATCCTAATTGATGAGAGTATTATTGAAGATGGCCCTATTTTGTATTTACATCAATCGGTCAAAGATTTAATTTATCCAAATAATGAATTTATAACCTTATAGTTTATTTAAAATGGAAACAAAGAATCAATTGCAGGTTAAGTTTATTGTTGTTATCATCCTTATTATTAATTCGATATACTGCTTTGGTCAGGCGAAAAAACCGACTTTAATGATATTGCCAAGTGATAACTGGTGCAATCAACGATATTTCATGATGGAATTCGACAACCAAGGAATGAAGGTAAAAGTACCTGATTACAAATTGGCATTTCAGGAAGATTCAGAAATAGGCCAAGTCATAAGTAAAATAGGTTCTCTAATGATTGATAGAGGTTTCCCTTTAAAAGATGCTGAACAGTTGCTTAAGAATATTGAAATACGGGCAGCAGAAGACAACATGACTTCCAGTAATTCAACTGGATCAAATATAGCAACGACTCCGCTCGACAAGCTTAATAGTCGGGCAAAAGCGGATATTCTTATTCAGATTTGGTGGAAGGTCAATAAAACAGAAAAAGGGAAATCAGTATCCTTTATACTTGAAGCGTTTGATGCTTATACGAGTAAACGGATTGCATCTTCCACCGGTACTGGCTCGCCTTCCAATAATGAAATAGTACCAATTTTGCTTCAACAGGCAGTATTGACAAATATTGACCCTTTTATTGGACAGCTTCAATCGCATTTTAATGATATGTTTACTAATGGAAGAGAAATACAATTGACGATTAAACGATGGGATAGTTGGGATAAGAATTTAGACGATGAAATTAATGGTCAAGAATTAAACGACTACATTAACAAATGGTTATTGGCAAATTGTGTTCAGGGCAAATTTAATATTTCTGACTCGAATGAAAATACTATAAGCTGTGAGCAAGTCAGAATACCTCTTTATAATGAAAACAACCAGCCAATTGACGCAAGGCAGTTTGCCAAAGGATTGCAAAAGCATCTAAAATCGCCTCCCCTTAATATCGATTCGAAACTGCTTACAAGAGGATTAGGTGAGGCCATTTTAATAATCGGCGAAAAGTAAATGTATTAATTGAAATTTAATAAGTTAGATATGAAAAAGAAATTGTTATTAATCCTATGTATTGTTGTTTGTAACCTATTCAATGTAAGTACCGCCATTGCCCAAACCGAAAGTAAGGTTGCCATTTTAACGGTTGCAGGATCTGGTAAAACCCAAGAAGAAGCAATGCGGAATGCTTTACGAAATGCAATTGAACAAGCTTTTGGTGCTTTTCTTTCATCTAATACACAAATATTAAATGATGAACTGGTAAAGGATGAAATTGTTTCGGTTTCAAGCGGCAATATTCAGGAATATAATGTCATTTCAGAAGTCCAAACTCCTGATGGAAACTGGTCAAATACAGTTAAAGCTAAAGTTGCTATTGATAAACTGACTACATTTTGTAAAAGTAAGGGTTTAAATGTAGAATTTATGGGTTCATTGTTTGCTTTAAATATTAAGCAACAGATTCTTAATGAAGAAAATGAATTAAAGGCAATTAAAAATATGCGTTTAGTTCTTAAAAAATTAATTAATAACTCATTTGATTATAAGATTATTACAAGGCAACCTACCTCCTTCGGTAATGACTGGAAAATACCAGTAACAATAGAGGCAACATTAAATAATAATTTCTCAAATGTCTCTAAATATTTATATAACACATTGATAGGGTTGTCTTGCACGCAGTCTGAAATTGAGAACTATACTTCATTAAAAAAGAAACTTTCATATATCGTATATAAGCCAAATGGTTTTAAAGACAAAGACGCTGGATTATTCATTTTAAGAAATGAATCCTCGTTAGAACAAATATCTGGTATAATATATGATTTGAAGAAGGTGTTATTAAATATATCTATTAATAACGGCGTTGAAGTTTTATCATTTAGCAATCCAGATATTAATTTTAGTCCTCAGGATAGAGGTAGCTATTTAATTTTGAAAAGTGGTTCTAATGATTTTGAATTTAAATCAATACAAAGAATTACTTTTCAAAGTTTAAACTTTATTCCAATATTATATAATAATGATATTAAACATCCAGGAGAAATAAATTTCTTTGAACCGAGGAGCAAAAATACCTTTGGAAAAATCCCTACTTATATCAATGCCAATATGGACAATCGAGATAGAGAGTATTTTTTCGCATTTGTCAAAACCAATTTTAAATTCCTAATAAAATACCAGTTCCTTTACGAAGGATATAGTAATGAAGATTATATCGTAATTTCTTTTGACAATCTTAAAGTTGGTATATCAAAAGGTATATTAAACTATGACAATATTTACAGTGTTGATCAAATTCAAAAAATTTCAGACTATAAAATTACCTCAAATTAATTGATTCAAATCTCGATGAATAAGAAAAGTGTTTTATTGATCTTAATTTTTGTAACTTTTAATGTGTGTCAACTATACAGTCAAGGGTATAATGAAGACAAATCCTCTTTGACCAACTTTATTAAGCGTATGTATAATACTTCCCCTTTTGAAGGAGTCAAAATCATTGATGATTACGATCATAATTATTTTATTTCAGTAGTTTCACTGGAGAAGTCAAAATATTCTAACCCAAGTACTTTGAACAGAGTTGCTCAGGTAAAAGCAAGACAGCAAGCCAATACATTTTTTAATGGAGCGAACATCACTTCGGAATTGTTAGTTAAAACTACAGAAATTAAGGAAGGTGCAAAATCAACTACAGCAGTTGAAATGATTGAATCCATAAAGGAAAGTTCGATGGGTTTTGTCGAAGGCATGGAGTTGCTGATCAACTTTGATACTGAACAAGGAAAGCGAATGGTGTTTATTTATTTTAGAGAAATTAAGGGGAAAGAAAAATAATTTCAAAATTCGCATCTTTTTAAAGATCCATGAGTATTTATAGTAAAATTTAATATTATGGAAATAGCAGATGTTAGGATTGGACAAATTGTCACAGTTAGTCGAGATTTAGAGTCGATTTTTAGAGTGAAAAAAATAATGGGAGGAAAAGCTCAAGTATTTAATAAAAAGAAAAAATTGCAGTTAATTGCAAACATAGTGGACTTGAAATTAGTAATTAGTTGATAATGAGCTCTATGATGATTACATATTTTATTAAAATTAAAAAATTAAATGGTGAAACAGTAGATGTTAAACGTAAAGCAATTTCAGAACCAGAAGTTGAAGTACTTGTTAAACGTGAGTTTCCTGAATGTATAATTCTGAGTATTAAAACACTCCTTTTAGATTGAACTTTTTTATTCTTTACATATTAAAAATGCAAGTTGATCTTTTCAGCCAATTGTGTCAAATACCATATTAACAGGTGAATCTGTAAGTACCGAAGTTTAATTAAAAATTGACAAGTAATATACTTATAATGAACAATGAAAGGCTCCTAATAGGCAGTATAAAACCTTGGAATATTGATGGTTAAATATCTTTACAGCTCGTATCAAATTTCATATCGGTTGATAGCTAAGTAGCTACTAAATCCCCAACGTTTTATACCGTCAAATCTTTAACTCACGCATTTTGTACAAAAAAGCCCGGCAAATCGCCGGGCTTTTTTTGTCATTTCCCTTCTACAATAGGTTAGCAGAATAATGAAGCAAGGTGTGGCAATCCCATGTATGAAGCACCTTCAAAACATTGTTTCTGGGTTCGTGCTTCATAGTTTGGGATTGCTTTGTCGTGCAGGTGATTATCCTTCAAATTTAGATTGTGCAGCACTCCGCGCAATGACAGATCATGAGTAAGAAAGTGCTGTTATGTTGTTTGGGAAAATCCAACAAGCTTTGATCGAAAGGGATAGACTGCTTTAATAGAAATAAAACCCCATTTTATCGTCTGATTGAAATATTGACTCCCTTGTTTTCGCCTCCGAACTTGTTGATCCGATAGGTAAACGACAGCATCACAAACCGTCCAATGCTATTTGAACGGATCTCGCGCAGATAGTTGAGCTCGCTGAAACGTTGTACGATACGGTTTTTGTCGAGCAGGTCGAATCCTTTGAGTGTAATCGTGCCACGTTTGTTTTTCAATATAAACCGGCTGATTTCGAAATTGACAACCGGAATGGTCAACGATTCGCCAAAACTCTTGTTTGAATAGTTGGTAATGTCGCTGTTGACTTCAAAATTCCATTTGTCATTGGGTGTAAACCGGGCCATTCCAAACCATGAAATATCAAAGTAATTGTTATTCAGGGACTTTTGCAGGGAGTACTTCGAATTGGTCAGCGTGGCTTCGATCCCGGTGCTAACATCCCATTTTTCCTTCTTCCGGTTGTCGAAACTCAGCGACCCTTTGTGCGTGAAGTTTACATTTTCATTGATAACCTTGTTGATCAGGTTTAACCCTTTCGACCACCCTTCGGCAATGTTAAGGTGCATTTTAATTCCCAATGGACGGATGGGCGTCGAAAAGTCAACATTGCCGTTGAGGTCGTAGTCATTGTCAACATTGGTGAGGGTATTGACAAAACTCAGATTTGGATTGATCGTCCGGTCCCAGTTGATCTTATCTTTTGTCAATGTGCCACTTAACGATGTCATGACCGAGGTGAACGAAAATTGGTCGAAAATCATCCAATGGGCATTCACCCTATGATGAACTTCTGGCTTCAGATTAGGATTGCCATAATAAATGGCAAGAGGATTGAGGTTATTCACGACCGGCAAAAGTTGGGAGACTGTTGGAAGATTGACCGATGAAGAGTAAGTTGCCATCAATCTCCGACCTGTCTGGTATTCATATTCGTACATCAAATACGGAAGAACATTGAAATAACCTTTGTTGCCCAACGTAGATTGGTTCAGGGTATTGTCGAGTTTTCCATTCTCAAGTTCCAAAGCAATTGTTATTTTTGTTTTGGTTGTGTTGCGGATCAGACTGATTTTGGGTCTGATCCAGTTGTAGCTTTTGCGAAACTTGGGGCTTAGCGAATCGATCACAAGGTTATTTTGGAGCGGAAATCCCTGGGTACGGTTTAACGATTCAATGGTGCCACCAATCGTGATCTCAGGTTCCAGGTACAATCTGTTTCCAATTTTTTGTGTCAGTGTTGAACCTCCTGACCATGAAATTTGATCTGTCGCATTGTTTTGAAACAGGTTGTTCTGCTTTTCGTTCCAGGAATTGTTAAGGTACATGCTGGTCAGCGTATTGATCAAGCTTTTGTTGGTTCCTTTGTTGATCATGAAATCTCCCGAAAGTTTGAATATCGATTTGCCATGGTTCAGCTTCTGAATGTACGACCCACTGGTATTGCCTGAAAATCCATACCCGCTATTAGAAGTCAAATTTGCCATTTTGTTGACTGGGAGTGAATTCTCATTACTGAAAACATTGGAGGATCGATCGTTGTTACTATTTGACAATGAGACATTTCCATTGATAATGATGTTTTTTGTGGAATCGATGCGGTTTCGCCATCCGAAATTGAAATTGTGCCCATAATTTTTGGTTGTTTCCGATAGGGATTCGTCCTGTTCAAACGATTTGTTGGCTATGTAGTTCCAGCTCTTGGTGGTTTGTTCGAGCTCTTTTTTGGAGGATTTACCCAAATAGGAGATAAAAACCCGGTCGTTTGGGGCTGTGGAGTAGGAATAATTCAACCCACCTGCGCCTGAAGTATTCAGACCTGAAACGGGTTCGCCAAAGTTGACCGGAAAGCTGCCATCGGAAGTGATGCTGATCTTCGTAGAACCTCCACCATTGACCATCATTCCCATTCCGCCATTGAAATTCATGTAATCGTTGAACGAAAATCCGAACTGATTGACATTGTTGGTCATACCCAAAACAGCCATTTGGGTCTTGTCGGTAAACCGGTATGCTTTGCCGTTCGCCTGATAATGACTGTTGACATCGCCACCTGCCATCAGGCTTCCGAAAACACCTTTCTTTTTGTCTTCCCTCATTTTCAGGTTGATCACCTTTTGCCGTTCCCCATCATCAATACCTGTGAACATCGCCTCTTCCGACTTACGGTCATAAACCTGAACTTTGTCAACCGCATCGGCAGGGACATTTTTCGTGGCCACTTTAGGGTCGTTTCCAAAAAACTCTTTTCCGTCAACATACAGTTTTTTCACATCCTCACCCATAGCTTTAATATTTCCGGCCCGATCGACCTCCAGGCCCGGAAGTTTTTTCAGCAGGTCTTCAGTCACAGCATCGGGTTTCATTTTGAAAGCGGCAGCATTGTATTCGATGGTGTCTTTGTTGATTGAGATCGGAACATACTCCCCAACTACATTTACCTCTTTGATTTGCTGTGATTTGACATTCAACGTTATGGCCCCAAGGTTATTGTCCGTTACCGGTACCGAAATCTTTTTGTAAAGTGTCTGATAACCAATAAATGAGACTTGAAGGAGGTAGTCCCCTTTTTTGATGTTCACGATTTCGAAATGGCCTTGTTTGTTGGTGATGGCGAATGTTTGCATCGTTGAATCAGCCGGATTCAGCAAAACCACTGAACTAAAACACATTGCAGAACCATCGTTTGAAAATATATCTCCGGTTAATGTGTGGTTTTGTGCAAAACCAAGCCAGGCGAAACCTGAAAAGATTACTGCCAGAAGGATTTTCATTTGAAGGTAATTATTTTTGGATACGAATAATCATTTGAGTGCCGCCTCCCGAGCCTGCCTGGCCACCCATCTCTTTCATCTTTTCTTCAACGATCTTCGTAAACTCTTCGTTCGTCACTTTTTTACCTTTATCAGGAACGGCAATCTTGTCTTTGGCAACAGGGGTCAGATCAACGGTTTTGATTGTTGTGACGTTTTTCCCTTCATCGAGTTCAACAGATAAGATTAATCCGGGCAATCCACCATATTTTCCTGGACCGGTAGAAACAGGAATGGCCGGTGTAAACCATGCCACCACTTTTTTGTCTCCATCGGTGCATGTGGCTTCCTGACAAGGATATTCAAGGATCATTTTCTGATTGCCGGTCATTTTCCATGAATAGGATATATCTCTGTCAATCAGAAATGTACGTGTCATAAACTCCTTCATCTCGACCTGCTTTTTCTCAACAATATCGGTATAGACCTTATTTTCAGGGTCTGCCATTCGGACCATCACAGTGGCACCACCCGATTGCATGGTGACATCTTCCTGATCGGTCGCTTTTTTATTTTCGTATAATGATTGCTGACCATTAAAATATAGGACTTTCACCGATTTCCGTTCTTTGGGTAACATTGCGGCAAACTGAGCTGCATCGCCCTCCATCTTGATCTCCATTTTGACTGTTTGTTCATAAACAATCGTTCCGGATGCGTTGTCCTGCGAAAAGGCGATATATCCCAACATTAATGATCCGATCAACAATAAAGTTTTCTTCATTTCCTTTTGATTAATTTGACCGTAAAATAAAGGTTTTTTATTCCAATTTTTAGTTAAGGAGTTGTTAAAGTTGACTTTTGGACTGGTTAATATTTAAAGAATGAGTCCAATCCGATAAGCCTTCTTTTGTTTTTATCTTTTCGGAGTGCATTCGGATTTACTTGTTTAATGAACCAGATAGGAACTCCATTCTGAAATTACCTGTTAAATGTTCCCCCTTTTTTATTTCGGGTCGCGGTCCTGTAAAGAAATGGCAGGAACCGGGACCATTCAGGCCAGCTATCAAAAACCGTATTTGGTTCCCGTCCACCCATGACCTTGCACTTTGTGATCCGTCTGACTGAACAATGATTTCGGAATTCTGATTATTCTTTAACGATGCTTTGAAGATGTGGTCTTTGGTACTCCTGAAATCGTTGGATCCCAATTTATTGGCAAAGTCTTTCCAGTCGCCTGCCGGGACTTGCTGGGGGACTTCCACATATTTCAAATCGACAGGAAGGGCTTTTGCCGTTCCGTTCAAACGGTTGATATCGTTCCCGGGATAAACTGTCCATAAACCCTTGCGGTCCCAGGTCAACTCGTCGAAAGAGCGAGGAAGCGTGAGCAACATACCAAACTGCCTCAACAGGTTTTTGCTTGTGAAATCAACCAGGGCTCTAAAGTCATAACTAACAGAAAAAGAGCCATCTGTATTGAACTCAAATTCCTGTGATCCATCGAGTTTGTTTTCAAAATTCCCTTTGATGACCACACGAACCGATCCCTCTGGATTTTGAACAGCACTGATTGAATTGACTTTCAGGATTTCGTTCAAATTGTAGTCAAGCGGTTTGATATCCTGGGTATAATTATTTGCTGCAATACCAGGGGCACCGCCATCATCCCCGTTAAACGGAATCAAAGTCATCTTTCCTCCATTGGTGATGTATGAATCGCCTGACGGTGAGATACAACCAAAAGAACCGTCACTTTTGTTGACTGTAAACACCAGCTTTCCGGATTGAATCATAAAACTGTTTGCAGTTTCATTCAGGACAAGGTTTACTTTTATTTTGGATCCGATCGGAACGGGTTTTTCCCCAATCTGAATGATCTCTTCCTGACAAACAAATCCGCGTGGATCATTAAAAGTAAGTTTTAAAAAACCAGACTTTGCGGCACCAACCATATCCAAAACAGCAGCACCTTTGCTTAATGGGGCGATATTGGCGTTTACTTTGAACACCTGAGACCCCATTTTTGCCTCTATTTTTAAATCATTTATATTCAATGAATTGTATCTGTTCTCAATTTCGAGTTTCAGCTTACCATTGACCACTTTTGCAGATTCAAGATTTGTGATAATCACCGGTGAATACGATTTTTTCATGCCTGTATATTCCGGCTTTTCGCGCCGCCAACCATCAATCGGTCCCCATGGACCATAACCACAGATCTGATTTTCAGACAAATGAAAAATATCGTCAACACCCGACCAGATGGCACCACCCAAACAAGCAGGATACCGATAGACGGAGTCCACCATCTGTTTCAGGGTATTTGCCCAAGCATCGGAACGGACGGAAGGATCGGTCTCTAATTCGCGGCGGGCATAACACTGAACATGCATGTATTCGCCGAAAAGGGTAGGACGTGCTTTTTCTTTTTCACATTCTGCCGGTCCATTCAAACCAGGATAGTGGTAATTGGCAACATCCGCACTGCTTTTGGCATTGTTGTAATTACCCCAGCACTGATCATGAAAAGAGGTTGGTCTCGAAGTATCCAGTTTTTTGACTTCGCTTAAAACCCTTTCCCACAAAGGACTCCATCGGCTTTCATTTCCCAGCGACCAGATGATGATACAAGGGTGCTGTCTGCCGGCGAGTAGGTTTTCCATATTTGCCCGAACCATAAATGACAAATATTTAGAATCAAGGTAGTTCCATGTTTTCCAGATAGGGCTTGCTCCATGTTCAATCCAGCAAAGTGAGGATTCGCTTTCGACAAACATCCCCAGTTCATCGCAAGCCTCAAGAAATTCTTCGGAAGGTGGATAATGGGAAGTGCGGATATAGTTGCAATTCCCTGCACGGAACAGTTCCACGTCCTTTCTGCATAGCGCAGGATTAAGGCTGCGACCGGTTAATGGATGAACTTCGTGCCGGTTAACTCCTCTTAGCTTTGTGGGGTTATTATTGATGAACAATTGATTGCCACGAATCTCCACCTGCCGGAACCCGATTTTCTGATTGTTAGACTGTAGAACCCTGCCATCAACAACAAGTGAAGTTTTCAGAATGTACAAATTGGGATGTTCGGGATCCCATTTCTGAGGAGACTTTACTTGAATGGAACAATTCATTTCTCCACTACCTTGTCCGACAGTGACTTCAAAAGATGATTTTTCAAGTGGAACAGTTTTCCCCTTTGGATCCACCAATTCAAAATTAAGCGAAGCTTGTTTTAAATTGTTATTGCCAAAATCTATCTTACTTTTAATGTTCAGGGCAGCATCTTTGTATAGTTTGTCGAATTGAACACTCCATGAAAAATCTGAAATGTGGTTTGCCGGAACTGTAAAAAGGAGTACTTTTCTGAGGATTCCTCCAATCGGATGAGCCGCATATTGCGATGTACAAGCCAATTGGTCTGAAATTGTTTCGCACTGAACATCCACTTCGAGGGTATTCTCACCAATTTTAACGGCATCGGTAATATCGAATTCAAAGGCAACAAAACTCCCTTCGTGCGTACCAACTGTTTTCCCATTCACCTTGACCACTCCGAAGGAACTTACTCCATAAAAACGGATTTTGATACGGTTTCCTTTCCAACCTTCAGGTATTGTAAATGATTTCCAATAGGTTGCAGTTTGCCCTTTAGGTACTTTAAAACCTTGCATCTCCCACTCACCAGGAACCTGGATATTTTTGGCTTTACTAACATCTTGATTATCTGGATTAAATTTCCACGTGCCGTTCAACTCGGAAATTTTGGCAGTTTTGGTTCCTGCGACAGATGAAGGAATAGGAGTCAAGACCGGGACTTCAAAATTCATTGTACGGACGATCTGCCTCAATGAATCCAAATTTTGGGAATGAACTGAAATAGAAATGGATAGAAATAGGGAAATGAATAGAAATATGGAAATAGGTGGAAATAAAGAAATAAATGGAAATAACTGATTTGTTCTTTTAATGAAACGGTTTTTCATAAAGATCTGATATTGAATAGTTTGTAATTTAGTTTTAAGAGTAATCCTGAAGGCATTGAAATTCAGGGTGCTGCTACTTTTTAAGCAAAGAAAATTTACGAAGAAAAAGCGAAAATACGTTGAAATCTATGTATCTCATATATAATGTGTTATAGCAATATTAAGATAACTAAAATCTAAAGTCCCTCTGCGAAAATCTGCGTTATTTGCGGGAAAAAATTTTTTATTTCTCCCGCAGATCACGCTGATTTTCGCAGAATTCAGTTACATAAGCTTTTTATACCTGATCAACAACGATGCCGGTTTCTGCGGGATTGTGAGGTCAAAATCTTTCATTAGTTCAAAACCCTTTTTCTGGATCCGAAGCCCATAATCTTCATAAAACAATTCATAGACCGAATCAGATTCAAGTCCATGGAGCCTCGTTTTAATGGTTTCATTGCTGCTACCACCCCGGCGGAATGCGATCACGATCCCATCAGATTGCTTGGTCCTGTTCAACTGATAAGCCAACCAGACATTGTCGCTCGTGTTGTTACGGCTTTCAGTAAGTGGGTAATAATCGCCATAAAAATAGGGACGAAGTTCTTTGTAATCCTGGATCCGTTTCTGAATTGCTGGAATAGGTTCCGATTCCCTTCCGGTTACTTCCCAATTTAAAACAGCCGTGCCACCCAATCCAGACCTGAAAGTGTAACTGTCTGTCTTATAGATTGCTGTACCATGGATCGGAAGATAGAAATTCAATCCATAGGTATGACATTGATAACCATTGGGTTCGCCATACTGGTAATCGGTACGCCAAAGCGGGGCACTTCGTGAAGTGGTTTCGAGGTCGATGCGACGGCCACCACTTGCACAGTTGTCGATTAGTAATTTGGGGAAGCGAACCAGCAAACTGTCCCAATAAGCATAAAGTCCTTCAATGTGTTTGATTTCTGGAATCCCTATCCGGTCGGGCTTGTTCCTTGCTTCCCAATAGGGCATCGGGTCGAAATTGAAATCCTGACGATAGTAGTCAATTCCTTCCTTTTTGATCATATCCGAAATATGGTCTGTCAGCCACAAACGGGCTTTGGTATTCCCAAGATCAAACAGGAAATTATCATTTCCCGGAAGTTTGACGAGCCATTCGGGATGTTCCTTGTCGAGCTCTGTCCCGGGGCGCACACGTTCGGGTTCGAACCAAACCATAAATTTAGCCCCAACAGCGTGGACCGCATCCGAAACAGGTTTCAGTCCATTGGGAAACCGTTCTTTATCGACCGACCAGTTGCCCACGTTCTGCCACCATTCCCCATTCTTTTTATCCCACCCGCATCCGGTGTACCATCCGGCGTCGAGCCAGAAAAGTTCGGGAAGTGCCTTGAACTGTTTGCACCGGTTGACGATGGCAATCGCGTAATCGGCTGTCAGACAATTGTATTCGCCACACGGAGCAGGGTCACCATAATCGAAGCTTCCCGAAAGGGGATATTCAGCAAACGTCCCATTGATTTTTCTGGAATGGTGGTTTAGGACAAACTGCCTGAACAGGTTATGGCCGGTCATTTGATCATCCCCTTTCCAGAACAACAGACAAATCTTGGGTGTCCGGATCTCCTCCTTCGGATAAAGGGTTAGCTTCATCCTTTCCATTCCAGACTTTAATGAGACTGTTTTTTCATCCGACTGTAGCACATCAGCAAACCACTTGCCTGTCCAGCCAACTGCGACGATGATTCCCTGATTTGTTGAAGTTCCGATATTAAAAAATGGGAAGGCAGTATTATCGGACGAGCGGCCGCCGGATGGGGTCATATAAATGTTCTTACCAATTTCAAGCCTTTTATCAGATGGCTGAAAATCATTTCGTTCCGCATTGCTCCCTTTGCTCTGACGCAGAAGAAATGTAAACTTCTCTTCGCTGGTAAACGACTTGTCGATCACATTGGCTTTCTCAAGCATTGGCGTATTCTTAAAAGATCCATTGTAAAAGTGCAGCGTCCATTCCACAGCAGGGAAATCATTAAACAGGATTACGTTACACTTGACGACAAGGTTACTTTGCGGATCGGTATAGGAATAAACGGTTTCCTCAACATTGGGTGCAGCACCCTTTATTTTTTCGGTGGCATACTTCCAATTTTTGATAAAAGCTTCCGATTTTTTCCCACCATAAACGAACGAAAATGGTGGAGTTTTCCCTTTGGCAAATTGCTGGTCCACCCATTGCCGTACATCGGATATATTCGCAGGGGTTTTCGCAGGTATTTGTCCATATGTTGAACCACTTATTCCCAGAATAGTGGTAAAAATCAACACGATAAGCAAATGGCTCAGACTGACATGAATTTTGATTTTGACCTTTTTCATCTTTTGGGTAGCTATTTGATTTTACAGACTTGTAAACAGGAGTACAAGATAAGTAATGTTTTTGTAAATTTGGAAAAAAATAATATTATGGAAATGCTTGTAAAAGACAGTTTTAATACTTTATCGAATGCCCAATTTGAAATTCTTAAGATGTTTTCAAAGCCGATGAGCAATAAGGATCTCACTGAATTAAAGCAACTTTTAAAAGATTTTTTATCCAAAAGAATTGATGATGAAGTTGATGAAATTTGGGAGTCTCGGGAATTAAGTCAGAAAAAATTAGATACCGTTTTGAATACACATGTGAAACGTCACAAATGAAAATTGTTCTCGATACCAATTGTTTACTGGTAATAATTCCCAAATTGTCAATATATCGAAAGGTATATGATTTAATTCGTGAAGGGAAAATTACTTTGGCAGTTACTACCGAAATTCTTGCTGAGTACGAAGAGCAATTAAGCAATTTTTATTCTGAAACAGTTGCTCAGAATGTTATTAGGCAAATCATTGAATTACAGTCAACCGAATTAAAAACTGTTTTTTATACCTGGAACTTAATAACTAAAGACCCTGATGACAATAAATTTGTTGATTGCGCCATTGTTGCAAGCGCTGAGTTAATTGTAACAAATGATAAGCATTTCAAAGTACTTGACAAAATCTCCTTTCCAAATGTTAAACATTTAAAGCTGGAGAAATTTTGTAAGCTATTTTGATTCTATAAGTAAAAATATACTTTGGCGAAATTCGTATCTACTTTACCTTTTTGAAATGGGTATTAAACATATCGCAGCAAGGGGAGAAAAGGTCAAGGGTATCGTTATGCAATTGGATATATGAACTGCTCACTACAGTATTTCCAGGACTTAAAGCTGAAATAAAATCAACAAACAATTCACTATCTGTTTGATTTTTAATCGAAATTTTGCCTGTGGAAATCAAACTATCGTTGCGGACAATTCCATAAATACCATAAGGTTTGATTACCAAATGACTATAAGTAGGCGTATAGCCCTGTCCTGCAAATCCACCGGAAGTTCCTGTTACTTTCCAGGTTCCATAAAGTCCCATGTACTTTGGGTTGATGATTTCGGACGAATAAAATTTGTTGGCCAAAGTTGAATCCAGTAGGCTTTCATAATTGACATTCAGATCCTTACCACATTGTAAAAAGGTTAAAAGCAATAGAGTAATCATCGTAATCTTTTTCATATCCAAAGTTATTGGTTGTGTTCTTTAGATGTTCAAAGATGAGAAATGGTTGACTCTATTTCAGCTCTTTCTCGAAGATCCTGAAACGTTTATAGACTTCGCCACCCAACTTTTCCATTTCGGCCCTTACATTGGTATTGTTTTCCAGTTCAAGATGGGAAACGATTGTAGTTATGCCGAGTTTCGCGGCCGATTCGAGAATTTTCACACCCATCATCGTGTCAAGTCCCTTGCCCCTGTAATCCGGGTCAACTCCGATCAGCAACAAAACCAACTGTTTCGATCTGCGGGCTGCTGCAAAGATTTTAAATATCCCGAAAGGGAAGAGTTTGCCTTTTGCTTTTCGGATCCCTTCGCCAATATCAGACATACCAATTATGAAACCGATCACCTTACTGTGCTCATTGACAACAATTTTAATAAACTGTGGGTTGATCAGGAACAGGTAACGGTTGGCAAAATCGTCCATTTCAGCTTCAGTAAACGGAGCAAAGCCGAAGATATTTACGTACGTATCATTTAGCAAGTGGAGCACCGGATAGATATAAGGTTTGACTTTTCTCCTTGATGTGAACTCCAGTACCCGTAAACCGGGATTTCGCAGAATGGCACGGTCGTGAATTTTTTTATAAAACTCAGGAACAGGATAGGGTATTTTGATCTTGTAAGCCACGCAATCGACCTCTTTGACAAAGCCATACTGCTCAACCAAGGCAGTCTGATAGGGGAAATTACAATTTGAGGAGATCACATGAGGTTCGTTAAACCCTTCGATCAGAAAACCTTCCGGATCCCTGTCCGAAAACCCCAGAGGTCCAACTAACTTAACCATTTTATGGTCTTTTGCCCAGTTTTCGATAGCCGTTAGCAAAGCAAAAGCAACCTCCTGGTCATCCCATGTTTCGAAATAGGCAAAACGTGCATGAAATTCGTTGTGCGACTCGTTGTATTGATTATGGATAATCCCCATGATACGGCCAACAACTTTTTTTGCCTTTATGGCAAGTAACAATGTCGTGTCGCAAAACTGGAATGACTTGTTTTTCTTCGGATCAAAAAACTCCCAATCGTCCATATAAATTGGCGGGACCCAGTTTGAGTGGTCTTTATGGATTTGGGCAGGCAGGTGAATGAACTTCCGAAGGTCACTCTTGGTTTTGACTTCAGAAATTTCGATTTCGTGATGCCTTTCAGCCTGAGAAGAATTCTTTTCCATTATTTTCGTTTTTATGTTTGTCAACCTTATGTGTAATTTTTTTATGCCAAAAGCAAAGGTAAACTAAAAATGAATTCACTTCCTTTGCCCAATTCGCTTCGGACCTCTATATGCCCGCCATGTTTTTCGACAAATTCTTTGCAAAGCAATAACCCAAGACCTGTTCCTGTCTCTTTTTCTGTACCGGCAGTGCTTACTTTTTCGCTGATCTTAAAAAGTTTGCCCATCATTACCGGTTCGATCCCTACACCATTGTCTATCACTGAAATAGAGGCTTGAAGATCGACCTGCCTGGCTAAAACTCTAATCGTACCCGATTTGTGGGTATATTTAATCGCATTGGTGATCAAATTCCGTAAAATGGTGTTGACCATATTCCGGTCCACGAATACTTCGATATCCCCAGGCAATTCAACACTGAGGGAAATGTTTTTGTTCAAAGCGACACTTTGCGTTATATCAAATGCACTGTCAAACAAGCTCTTTAAAGATGTCCTTTCCTGTTTGAATTCGATTTTTCCGGTCTGAGTCCTCGCCCATTCCAACAAGTTTTCCAATAATTTATAGGCACTTTTTGCAGAGGTGTTGATGGTGGTCACCATTTTAAGGAGCTTTTCCGGTGCGATTATATTGAAGTTTGCCACCAATAAATCAGATAAGCCTAGAATGCTGTTAAAAGGGTTTTTCAAATCGTGGGCAATAATGGAGAAGAATTTATCTTTGGTAGCATTCAATTCATTCAGTTCTTCGTTGATTTTGGAGATCTCCTCGTTTTGCTCCTGTATTTTGGCTTCAGCCTCTTTCAATGCCGTTATATCTGTATCAATCGCCACAAGGTTGATGATTTTTCCCTGTTCGTTCAGGACAGGTGTTAAGGATGTATGGATCCAAATGGTCTGTCCAGACTTTGTTGTGCTCTTCGATGAATAATTAACAGGTTGTTTGTTTAAAATACTTTGTGCCGAAATACCTTTAATTTGCTGATTAGCACTCGCCTGTATGATATTAGATCCGTACAATCCTATGAATTCCTCCTGTGTATAACCAAAAAGTCGTGAAAAAGCCTTGTTAAACCACTGAAAATTGCCTTCGGCATCCATAATAAAAATAGCATTACTGGTCTCGGAAGCCACAATGGAAAGCTTTCTCAATTCATTTTTCTGAGTCGTAAGTAACTTATTTGTCTTGATTTTATGTAAATAGGAACGTAATATGACGATCACCAAAACCACCATGATAAGGAAGGCTGTGAGCGCAATGTATAAAATAAGCCTTTCCTGTTTTGATTTCTGTGCTTGCAAATCGGCTTTTTTCTGTTGCTCCAACTCTACCGCCTGCTTTTCCTTTTCAAATTTATAGGTATATTCAAGACCTGTAATCTTTTGGATATTTTCTTTACTGAAAATACTGTCGTTTAATTGTTTGAAAGACTTATAGGCTTCATAGGCCTTTTGGTAATTGTTCGTGGCATCATATATTTGAGAAAGTTGTTCATAGATCATTTTTTGATATTCCAATAAACTAAGTTCTTTGGCAATCGCAAAACTTTTTAGTGTCAGTTCGAGAGCTTTGGCATAATACTTTTGCTTTAGGTTGATAGCCCCAATATTCAGCCAGGTTTCACAGATTGCATTTCTTTTGCCCAATTTCTCGGAAATCAACAATGATTTTTGAAAATAATCAAGTGCCTCTCGAAAACTATTCTGCTTCTGATAGATCACACCAATGTTGTTCAAAATAACGGGCAAACTTGAGGTGCTGTTTAATTCATTGCCAATTTGCAATGCTTTTTGGTAATATTCAAGAGCCTTGTCCAATTTTTCCTGTCTTTCGTAAATCAACCCCATATTGTTATAGCATCCCGCAATTCTTGTCTTATCGTCAAACGCAATATTAATTTCCAATGCTTTTTGGTGATATTCAAGGGCCATCGCGTAATTTTCCTGTTTGATATAAGTTATTCCTATATTCGTATAACAACCGGCCATTTCTCTTTTATCCCCCGATTCTTCTGCCATCTTCAAAGTTTTCTGGAAATTCTCAAGGGCTTGGGGGCTGTTTCCCTGTGCATTGTGAATGATGCCAATGATATTCAAGCAGAAAGACAGTTGATTTTTATCACCCAGTTCTTCTGCAACTTTTGCAGCCTTCTGGTTGAATTTAAGTGCTTCGGGATAGGATTGCTGGCTATAATAGATATAACCCATTTTTCTTGCAGAATTTAGAATCCCCTCTTTATAGATAATTTTTTCAGAAATATTATAGGATTTTAGAAAAAACTCAAGGGCAATCCTATAATCAGATTTATCCTGATAACATGACCCTATCAGATCCAAACTTATAGAACTTCCTTTCAAATAGTTAATACTATCTGCCAATTTAGCTGACTCAGCAGCATATTGCAGGCATTTTTCAATATTTGTATTCAGAAGCTGGGAAGCAGCATCGTTCAGCAACTGCACCCGAATTGTATCCCTCTGAGAATAGTTGTTAATCAGGTTTTCAAGCCTGTCAATGGCAACATCCTGGGCTAACAGGGTGTTAGGTAAATAAAACATTATGGCGACTACAAATAGAATTCTATTCATATGGAATCGTTTTAGCTAAGAATTAATTTGTCATATGCTAAAATAGCATTTCCGGTTTCAAATTGAAATATCCTGAACCTATTTTACCTGCTCAAAAATAATGGTTTGAGTTAAATTATTATTGTTTTTCTGATTTTAATTCATACATAGTCATAACTATTCCAAAACTTCCGAAATATGGGTTTATGTACCTTATGCGGCCAAAAGAATAACAATATCGCAAAATAGAAATTCCTCCAATATTTTTTTAATTTTGCCTAATCGTATGAAATACAAATAAGTTGGAACTTAAGGAACTGCTCAAATATTACAAATCACACCCATCGGTAATTAAGCTGTGTGAAAAGTTTACTGAAAAAACACCTTCCAAAATTTCTTTGAAAGGGCTTTCCGGTTCATCTTCAGCAGTTGTACTTACCTCATCCTATGATATTTGCCCATTGGGGATGATCATCATCCTTAATGACCGCGAAGAGGCTTCTTATTTTTTCGATGATCTCAACGCTCTTGGACTCGATGAAAATGTACTGTTCTTCCCATCCTCTTATCGCCGCAATATTGTTGACGAACGAATTGACAACGAGAATATTATATTCCGTACCGAAGTATTGAACAAGCTTGCGCTGAATGAAACCGGCTACATCGTTGTCACTTATCCCGAAGCGATTATGGAAAAGGTGATTTCGGGAAAGGGCCTTGAAAAACATACTTTACACATCCGAAAAGGTGAAAAACTGTCCATTTCATTTATCAATGAAGTTCTGTATGAATATGGTTTTGAACGGGTGGAGTTTGTTTATGAGCCGGGCCAATATTCAGTTAGGGGTTCAATCACCGATATTTTCTCATTTTCGAATGAAGATCCCTATCGTGTCGACTTCTTTGGCGACGAGGTGGACTCGATCCGGACTTTTGATATCGAAGACCAGATTTCGAAGGAACCCCTGACAAGGATTTCGATCATCCCCAATATTCAGGAAGGTTTAAAAGAAGAAAAGCGGGTTTCGATCTTTGAATTTTTCGATCCCAAAATAATCATAGCCGCCCAGAGTTTTTCGTATGTAAATAATCAGATTAAAGACTTCTACCTAAAAGCGGCTGAAAGACTTGTAAACGGCCAAATTGATGAGCTGATCATAGACGGAAAAGAATTCAAAACAAATATATCGACCTTTAAGTGCCTTGAATTGGGGAAATCCACCTATTTTAAGGAGCCGGAAGTGATCGGATTTAACATATCCAGCCAACCTGTTTTTCACAAAAACTTTGATTTGTTGGGTCAGGACCTGAAAACGAACCGACAAAAAGGATACCGGAATATTCTGCTCACTTCAAGCCCGAAGCAGATCGAAAGACTACATGCCATTTTCGATGACAAAGGGGATCCTCAGAAGATCGACAGTTTGTTGTTTGCATTGAATGAGGGGTTTATAGATCACGACCTGATGATTTGTTGCTACACCGACCACCAGATTTTTGAACGGTACCACAGGTTTAAGCTGCGTTCAAAAAAATCGTCACGTCAGGCCATTACCCTGAAGGAGATCAGCAAACTCCATCCCGGAGATTTTGTGGTCCACATCGATCATGGTGTGGGAAAATTTGCCGGCTTGATTAAAACGGAGGTCAATGGCAATATTCAGGAAGCTATCCGTTTGATTTATAGGGATAATGACTCATTATTGGTTAGTATCCACTCGCTACACCGGATTGCCAAATACAAAGGGAAAGAGGGGCAGGAGCCTTCGATCAATAAATTGGGGACTGCTGCATGGCAGAACCTAAAGACAAAGACAAAAAACAAGGTCAAGGATATTGCCCGCGAACTGATAGCACTATATGCCAAACGGAAGCTGGAAAACGGGTTTGCCTTTTCGCCCGATTCGTACCTTCAGGAAGAGTTGGAAGCCAGCTTTATCTATGAAGATACACCCGATCAATTGAAAGCCACCTATTCTATCAAGGAGGATATGGAAAAAGCAATGCCAATGGACAGGTTAGTTTGCGGCGATGTGGGGTTCGGTAAAACAGAGGTGGCCATTCGGGCTGCTTTTAAAGCTGTGGCCGATTCCAAACAGGTTGCATTGTTGATTCCAACGACTATCCTTGCCCTTCAACATTTTAAGACTTTTTCGGAAAGGTTAAAAGACTTTCCTTGTAATGTACAATATATTAGCCGATTACGAAATTCAGGCATTGTAAAGGATGTGCTAAAAGACCTTAGTGAAGGAAAGGTTGACATTATTATCGGTACCCATAAACTGATCGGCAAAGATGTGAAATTCAAGGATCTTGGTCTTTTGATAGTGGATGAAGAGCAACATTTTGGGGTATCGGTAAAGGAAAAACTGAAACAAATGAAAGTGAATGTCGATACATTGACTTTGACCGCGACACCAATCCCAAGGACTTTGCAATTTTCATTGATGGGGGCTCGCGATCTCTCAATCATCAATACTCCACCGCCGAACCGTTATCCTATTAATACAGAGGTACATCCGTTTAATGAGGAGATTATCCGCGATGCGATTGATTATGAAGTAGCCCGTGGTGGACAGGTTTTCTTTATCAACAACAGGGTACAGAACATCAACGAGATTGAAACATTAGTCAAACGGTTATGTCCAGGTGTCCGGACGGTTGTTGGTCATGGTCAGATGGATGGCGAAAAACTTGAAAAAGTGATGTTCGACTTTGTGAATGGCGATTTTGATGTCCTTGTGGCAACCACCATTATAGAATCGGGACTGGATATCCCGAATACCAACACGATCATCATCAATAATGCTCAGAATTTTGGTTTGAGCGAGCTACACCAGTTGCGTGGTAGGGTAGGGCGATCGAACAAAAAAGCATTTTGTTATTTGCTGGCACCACCTTTGAATGCGATGTCAACAGAAGCCAGAAGGCGGTTGCAGGCCATTGAGGAGTTCTCGGAGATTGGGAGCGGTTTCAACATTGCGATGCAGGACCTCGATATCCGTGGGGCAGGGAATTTGCTTGGTGGAGAACAAAGCGGTTTCATTGCCGATATCGGTTTCGAGGCCTACCACCGTATTCTGAATGAAGCGATGATGGAGTTGAAAACCGGTGAATTTCAGGATCTTTTTGAAGACGGAAACGATGAGGCATCCGGAACATTCCTTGATGTGAAGTATGTAAACGATTGTAACATAGATACCGATCTCGAACTGCATTTTCCTGACGAATACATTTCAAGCATATCAGAAAGGATGCTGCTTTACCGCGAGCTTGACAATATGGAGAACGAAACGGTGTTGCAACAATTTGAGAAAGGGCTGATCGACCGTTTCGGACCTATTCCCGGGCCTGCTCAGGAACTCATCGACGTTGTGCGGTTGCGCTGGATCGCTATCTCTCTCAACATGGAGCGGATCATCCTTAAAGAATCGCATATGATCTGTTACATGCCCTCCGATCAGGAATCGAAATATTACCAGACGATTAATTTTCAACGTTTGATGCAATGGATCGTTCAAAACCCGTCGAAATGTCGTGTGAAAGAGGGAAAGGGTAAACTAAGTTTGAATTTTACGGGTGTGTTGTCATTGAACAAAGCCGTTGATTTGTTAAAATTGATAACAGGGAAAATTTCTATTTGAAGAATATTAATGAGATATTTGACCTACTTTTTACTGACTGATTAAGCTATGAACAAATTAATCCATTTCGCGAGTACCGGTTTAATGACCACTGCCTCCCTGATGGCCATTGGTAATCCAAAAACAGCAACACCACAGGCTGAAAAGCCAAATATTATCTTCTTTCTGGTGGACGATATGGGATGGCAGGAGACCTCCGTTCCTTTTTGGGACAAGCGGACAATGTTGAACGACAGGTACTTCACTCCAAACATGGAAATCCTTGCTTCCCAAGGTGTGAAATTTACCCAGGCGTATGCCTGTCCGTTGAGTTCACCGACCCGTATCAGTCTGATGACCGGCTTAAATTCTGCCCGTCACCATGTCACCAACTGGACTTTAAGGCAAAATATGTCACCGGATATTCCACACAAGGAACTTGACCTTCCTAAGTGGAACATCAACGGGATGAGTCCAGTAAAAGGAGTTGATGGGACACTTTATGCAAAAACACTTCCCATGTTTCTCAAGGAGAACGGCTATACAACGATCCATGTGGGTAAAGCCCATTGGGGTGCTAAAGGAACCCCCGGCGAAAATCCATTAAACCTGGGTTTTGATGTAAATATTGCGGGACATGCTGCCGGAGGTCCGGGGTCGTACTACGGAAAATACAATTTCAGTGCAGAATGGCGGCACGAAGACCGGATCTGGGACGTACCTGGATTGGAGAAATACCATGGCAAGGATATTTTTATCACCGAAGCATTGACCATTGAAGCCAATTCCCAAATGGAAAGCGCTGTAAAACAGAAGAAACCATTTTATCTCTATATGGCCCATTATGCCATCCATGCACCGTGGGAAAAGGATGAACGATTTTACCAAAAATACAAGGACCGGGGATTGACCGATTTCGAAGCAACTTATGCCTCCATGATCGAAGGGATGGACAAGTCACTTGGGGATATCATGGCAAAAGTGAAAGAACTTGGCATAGAGAAAAACACAGTCATTGTTTTTATGTCCGACAATGGTTCCCCTTCACAATGCCCGCATAATTTCCCATTACGCGGTTGTAAGATCAGTCCTTACGAAGGGGGTATCCGTGACCCAATGATCGTCAAATGGCCGGGAGTCACATCTGCCGGTACAATCTGTGGCGAACCTGTAATTATTGAAGATTATTTTCCAACCTTGCTCGAAATTGCAGGGGTAAAAAAATATACCCAGATTGGTGGAAAAATTGATGGAAAGAGTTTTGTCCCTTTGCTGAAAGGCGAAAAGGCTGATTCACAAAACAGACAGTTTGTCTGGCATTTCCCTCATAATTATAGTTTTGAACCCTATAGTGTGATCCGCGACGGGGATTGGAAACTGGTCTATTGGTACCGCGAAAGCAAACTGGAACTCTATAACATTCCGCAGGATATTTCAGAGGCAAAAGATCTATCAAAAACGAATCCTTCAAAAACAAAGGAATTGGCTAAAAAACTTGGGGATTACCTTCGCACCAACAAATCGGGCAGACCATCCTTTAAAGCCTCTGGCAAACCTTGTTTCTGGCCCGACGAAAGCCCCAATCTCCTATGAAATAATGAGTTGTCCATATGAAAAATTTCAGAAATGCAATTAGGCTTATAATATTTGTAACTATCATATTTTCAGTACTTTCCTATAAATCGGATAAAGGTCAGGCGATATTGCTCGATTTTTCCAAACCAGGCCGAATCTATGAAGGGATCGGTGCTTTAAGTGCGGGTGCTTCCACGAGGTTACTGATGGATTATCCTGAACCCTATCGAAGTCAGGTACTTGATTTTTTATTTAAACCCAAATTCGGCGCAAGCCTGCAGCACCTGAAAGTAGAAATAGGTGGTGACGTGAATTCGACCTGTGGAACAGAACCTAGCCATGCCCGTACCCGCGAAGAGTTTGAAAACCCCAAACCTGAATATTTTCAGCGGGGCTATGAATGGTGGCTCATGAAAGAGGCTAAGAAAAGAAACCCTGCCATTTTCCTCGATTGCCTCGAATGGGGCGCACCCGGCTGGATCGGTGAGGGAAATTATTATTCAAAGGACAACATCAACTATATTATTGCGTTTATCAAAGGTGCTAAACAATACCATGACCTGAATATCGACTTTACAGGGATCTGGAACGAAAGGATGTACAATACCCAATTTATCAAGGATCTTAGGAAGGCATTAAATGACAATGGGTTACAGTCGGTGAAGCTTGTAGCTGCAGATTTGTGCTGTCATCAGCAATGGCAGATTGCCGATGATATGAAATTGGACGAAGAACTTCGCAAATCTGTTGATATCATTGGTGACCATTATACCGAGCGCGACAGGGCATACAACAGTAGCGACAATGCCAAAAGCTTTGGGTTGCCCATCTGGAACAACGAAGGTGGTCCCTGGAAAGGCGATTGGTCGGCATTTGAATACCTTGCCAAAATGTACAACCGCGACTATATCGAAGGTCAGATGACCAAAAACATTACCTGGAGCCTGATCACTTCCTATTTTAACAACCTGTCGTTACCCAACTCCGGGATCATGACTGCAAATACGCCATGGTCGGGTTATTACGATGTTGAACCAGCGTTATGGTCGGTGGCACACACCACCCAGTTTGCCGAACCGGGATGGAAGTTCATTGATGGCGGATGTGGCTATTTCGAGAAAAAAGGGAGTTATGTTACGCTTGCAGCACCCTCGCTTGACAAGGATTTCTCGATTATCGCCGAAACGATGGATGCTACACAATCACAGGTAGTTACATTTAAATTGCCAAAATCATTGAAAGCCAAAAAGATAAATGTCTGGCGGACAATTCTGAAAGGCAAAATCTTTGAACAACTTGTACCTGTTTCAGTAAAAAACAATGAGTTTACAATAACCCTTGAGCCTAAGGCGCTTTATTCGTTTACGACAACAACCGGCCAGCAAAAGGGGGCAGCAACTCCAGCGGCCAATTCGCCATTCCCATTTCCTTTTATTGCCGGCTTTGAAGATGAGAAATTATTGGCAACTCCAAAATATTTTTCCGACCAGGGTGGTGCTTTTGAAGTGGCAAAACGGAACGATCAGAAAGGCAATTGTTTGCGCCAGGTGATTACACGCAGGGCAATTGAATGGGAGGAAGGATCGGTTTTCAATCAGACTGTTGTTGGAGATACCCTCTGGACAGATTATTCTGTAAGTTGTGAAGTATTTTTCCCCGAACCTTATAGTTACGCAACGGTCATGTCAAGGGCAACTGAGATGCACCGGTCGCACAAAATGCCCGAAGCCTATCAGTTGAAACTTCAGTCATCGGGTAAATGGGAACTTTTCGCTGGCAGTAAAAGGCTCTCAAACGGTCTTATTCAGTTGAAGGAAAATAACTGGCATTCCCTGGTTCTTGAAACTAAGGGTAATCAAATTAAAGGATATATTAACAATCAATTGGTTACAGATATTTCCAATTCCGCTTATTCTCACGGTATGGCCGGACTTGGTTGCAGTTTTAACAATGTAGATTTCGATAATTTCAACGTAAAATAACAATCAGATGAAAAACAAATTCTTTTTCTTCACTTTTTTGTTTCTGTTCCCGGTCGTAATGTTTGGGAAGATCATCCTCCCATCTGTATTTTCAGACAATATGGTATTGCAGCAAAATTCACAGGTTGCCATATGGGGCTGGTCCGATCCGGGTGAAACCGTAAAAATCATAGCAAGCTGGAATGTAAACGACACGATAAAAGTCAAATCCAACAACTCCTCCGCATGGACAACATCTATTAAGACCATTGGTGCAGGAGGGCCTTATTCCATCCAGATTTTGGGAAGTAGTAATGTACAACTTTCCAATGTGATGCTTGGCGAAGTGTGGATTTGCAGTGGTCAATCCAATATGGAGATGAGCGTCAACTGGAAACTGATCAATGGCGAAGAGGATGCTGCAAAAGCTAATAATTCCAATATCAGGATCTTCCATATCCAGAAAATTGGCGCTGATGTTCCTCAGCAAAATTGTAACGCTACATGGACTGTCTGCTCGCCAGAAACCATGCGGGCAACAAGTGCCGTGGGTTATTTTTTTGGCCTTGAATTGCAGCAGAAACTAAATGTCCCGATTGGGTTAATCGTTTCAGCCTGGGGCGGGACCCCTGTTGAAGTATGGATCGAAAAAAGCCGTATCGAAAAAAACGAGCTATTGAACAAATCAAAAATGACAGAGAAATACGACTGGTGGCCAAATAATCCTGGCACGACCTATAATTCCATGATTGCACCCATTGTTCCTTATGGAATTGCTGGGGCCATCTGGTATCAGGGAGAATCAAACCGGAGCAATTACCAGGTTTATGCCTTGTTGAAAAAAACGCTGATCGAAAACTGGAGGGCCGATTTCAAAAAAGATTTCCCATTCTATTTTGTCCAGATTGCTCCATATGCCTATGGCGCAGACGGTAAGGCAGAACTGGTCCGTGAGCAACAGGAGTTGGTAACGAAGACTGTCCCAAAAACAGGTATGGTGGTTGTTTCCGATTTGGTTGACAATGTGAAAGACATCCATCCCAAAAATAAGTTTGATGTGGGGAAACGTCTGGCCGGCTATGCCCTTACTGAAACCTATCACCTGAATGTTGGTGAATACAAAAGCCCGTTCTACGAGTCGATAAAGATCGAAAAAGAGAAGGTACGTGTCAGTTTCAGCAACGCTGTTGCCGGATTGAAATGCACAGGTAAAACTCCTTTGAAGTTTATGATTGCAGGTGAAGACAAAAAGTTTGTGGAAGCTACAGCCAAGATTGAAGGAAGTACGGTGGTCGTTTTTTCAAAACTTGTAAAAGTTCCTTTGGCCGTCCGTTTCTGCTTCGATGATACCTCAATGCCCGATGTGTTCAGTATGGCTGGTTTGCCAATGGCACCGTTCAGGACTGACAACTGGTGAAAGATGGTACTAGCGGCTGGCAACTGGTGGCTGGCAATTTTTCTGAATAGTGATAGCCCCAATTCGAGAAGTAGTGATGAGGCTGTTCTAAAAGTCTGAAATTTTTATCACTAAGCTACGCAATCCCGAAATTTCGGGATCGAAAAGGTACGCAAAGTGCTAAATCAATGTATTATAGCTTTGCGTATCTTTGCGTATCTTTGCGAATCCTTGGTGATCTTTGCGGTAAAATAAACCTTTTTGGACAACCTCATCACTAACACAAAATCATCATTATAAATCATAAAAATGAAAAATATTTTATATCTGATTGTATTACTGTTAATTACAGAAAATATTAAGGCTGGTAACCTAAATTGTTTTGGTCAGAGGGATTCCGTAACATCGCTGACAAATGTTCAGGAAAGCTACACCCTTTCGGGGAAAAACCTGAAGGCACTGGCTGAAAAAATCCTCTATAAAAAGACACCCCAGGAGGATATGTACCTGTTTGTTTTACAACCGATTTCCAAATCGAAGAAACCATTGCCAGCTATTGTCTATTTTACCGGTGGAGGTTGGGTAAATGGCACTGTCGAGGGACAGATCCCAAATCCTGCATGGTTTCGAGATCACGGAATAATTGGGATATCAGCCGATTACAGGGTAAAATCGCGTCATGGTACAACCCCTGTCGAATGTGTGGAGGATGCCAAATCGGCGATTCGATATGTTAGGACTCATGCAAGGGAATTGGGTATTGATCCCAAACGGATTATTGCCCCTGGTGGTTCGGCAGGTGGCCATATCGCTGCCTGTACTGCGATCTTCGGTGGCGATGCACAAGGCGAAGACCTGTCAGTCAGTTCGATACCAAACGGTCTTGTTTTACACAATCCAGTTCTTGGTGAAGGTTTTGGCAAAGCTTTTTTTGATACCCATCCAGAATTTTCACCAATCTTACAGTTAAAAAAAGGGTGGCCTCCCACGATCCTTTCAAATGGGACCAAAGATAAAACGACCCCGTTTGAGGTAGCCGAGAAATTTACGAAATTGATGAAAGAAGCGGGAAATAGCTGTGAATTGATCCCTGTTAAAGATGCCGACCATTCGTGCGACTGGCCAGTAAGCAACCCAAACTTCCTTCCCAATATGGAAAGGATGTTTAAATTCCTCAAAGAAAACAAGTTGATTAAGTAGGTCTGTCTAAAAACTAAGAAACCATGAATGTTGTTCAATTTGATAACTCACGGCAAACCATTCAGGGAATAGGATTCTGATGGGGGGCATCACGAAATAGAACAAGAACACTTTTCAGGAAATACATTCCTGGCTATTAAACAAGATTTCCATGCCAAAATATTTTTGATCACACTCTGTGTAGCATATACCCATCGATTGAAAAGAGGGTGGTCGAAGAATACTGTTTTTATTCCTTATATCGTGCACCAAAAGTATTTAAAATTGTTCTATCAAAAATAAAAGTGATACTAATGCGATTTAATTAAAACTTTATTAATTTTGCCCCATAAAATAATTCAAAACAAATGAACGGTTCGTCTGAAATAAAAGAAAAATCTAAAGAAATGGATTATTCAGCAATCAATATTAGGTATGGGGAATTGGCAGGTTCGCAATGTTGCCTTTCCTGTGGTGGGGCGATCAACTATGCACAACCCAAAACAGGCGAGGTGTGTGTTGATTTAGGCAGCGGCAGGGGTACAGATGCCTTGCGTATGGCAGATCAGGTCGGTGAAACGGGTTTTGTTTATGGGATCGACATTTCGGAAGGGATGTTGGAAAAAGCACGACAGAATGCAACTAAATTGGAAGTGACAAATGTTAAATTTTTGCACAATACATTGGATAGGATTGAATTAGCAGATAAAACTGTGAATTTGGTCATATCGAATTGTACCATTAACCATGCTGCCGATAAGGATGCGGTCTGGGGCGAAATTTACCGGATCCTCAAAAAAGGTGGCCGTTTTGTGGTGAGTGATATCTATGCAACAAGTCCGATTTCTGAAGAATACCGCAACGATCCGGTTGCCATTGCCGAATGTTGGGCTGGTTCCGTTACCCGCGAAGAGTACCTGGAAACATTAAATAGGATTGGTTTTACGGGGATTGAGATCATCGAAGAATCAAAACCCTATCCAAAAGGAAAAGCAGAGGTAGCAAGCATTACCATCGCAGGTTTAAAACCCAAAGGTGGATGTAGCTGTCAAAAATAAACCTTTCCAAACACAGTAAGGAAAGGCTATTCAACAACGTTTAATTAATTATTTTTTTATGAAAAGTCTTATTAAGAAAAAGGAGCCTAAAAAGGTTGAAGTTGCTCAATGCTGCGCAAAAACCTCCAGGACAGTTGTTGGTTGTCATGATTAATTCATGATCATTGATGGGGAGTGCCGGAATTTGTAAATTAAGGCATTCCCCTTTTAATGTGTACTAAAAATTAATCAATGAAAATAGCAATTCCCACGAGGGGAAATTCAGTTGACAGCCATTTTGGCCATTGTGAAGCCTATACAGTTTTTTCAACAGATGAAAATAAGAATATAATCAGTTCTGAGATATTGCCATCTCCGCAAGGTTGTGGATGCAAAAGCAATATTGCATCAGTATTGCAACAGAAGGGAGTGAACATTATGCTGGCAGGAAATATGGGAAACGGTGCGCTAAATGTACTTACCAGTCATGGAATTGAAGTTTATCGTGGTTGTTCTGGCGATATACATAAGGTGGCTGAAGAATTTTTAATGGGTCAAATCGATGATTCCGGCGAAGGATGCCACCATCACGGGCAACACGGTGAGAACCACCAATGTAACCACTAAAATTTAAGATGATGGAAGAACCTGTTAAAAATCAAATGGATAGCACTGTTAAAGATCTGTACAACAAGCAATCGCTTGAAATCATGCAGACCGCTGAAGACGCCTATGTACGTGGCTCAAACCGGGTACAGGAGATCAAAAATTTTGCGCGTAAGGCAGGTGTTAAAAGAATTGGAATTGCCCATTGTGTGTCAATGCCAAAAGAAGCGGATTCCGTAAAACAATTCCTTTCGGATGAATTTGATGTTTACACAATTGATTGTAAATGCGATAAAATTACCAAACACGAAATGCTGGGATGTGAAGGAAAGGGTATTATGTGCAACCCTGCCGGACAAGCCGAATATTTGCACAACAACAATACGGAAATGAATATATCTATGGGGCTGTGCGTCGGCCATGATATGATTTTCAACCAGAAATCAGCTTCTCCGGTCTCAACATTAGTGGTAAAAGACAGGCCGACCCAAAACAATCCCATGGAAAGTATTCACAATTTAAAATAAACTAGCTCGTTAAAATTCTCTCAATTGAATTTCTTTCTTTTTCAGTAAGTGAGCCTATTTGTATTAATGAATGTTCAATTTTGGTTTTAAATGCCCAGCAAGTCATTTGGCGCAACGAAAGCCTTCTCGCAAATTCATAAATAGTGGCATTAATGCGATTTAGGTGATATTAAAGCGATTTATTTAAAATATTGTTTTATCTTTGCAATCGAAACATTTAATATTAGAACCAATGGAAAATAATTGCGAAGTAAAACCAGGACCAACATCAGCCAAAGAGTTTTTTAAATCAGGTAATTTCTGGAAACCCTTCCTGGGAGTGACACTTGGTGGCCTTGCCGGATTTTTATATTACTATTTTGTAGGTTGCTCATCAGGGAGTTGTGCAATTACAAGCAGCCCTTATATGAGTACGATTTATGGTGGACTCATGGGATTATTTGTTGTGAAAAGTCCATGCAGCAGGGGTAAGTGCTAATAGAAAAGTACTGGAGATCAGGAGGACAATAAGTAACAAAAATCCCATTGGTAATTGCAGTTTGTGCGAATAATTATAGATAGAAAAATATTAATTTTACGAATATGAAAAAACTGATTATTTCAATTGCCCTTGCTTTTACATTTCTGACGAGCAATTGCAACGCCGGGAATCCGGTAAAAACCAATGTTAACTCAGATACTTCAACGTCAGGCAGTGTAATTGTTTTGACGAACGAGGTTTTTAAACAAAAGGTTTTTAATTATGCAAAGAATAAAGAGTGGAAGTATGAAG
>JBAXWR010000539.1:0-2181 GCA_037128295.1 Mariniphaga sp. | reverse complement strand
ACCTTCCGGAACATTTCAAACGATACTGTCCTGTTACACAACATCGTACCGTTTGGAGAGTCAGCAAATCGGGTTTATATCACCGGTAAAGGGGATCACGGGTTATCGAGGACCCACCTTTTTCGTCCGGGATTTGAGCCTGTAAATGTAATTGTTCCCGACAATGCATGGGAATTGGGCTTCTCAACAGTCGAACTGAGCAACAATAAAAAGGTCTGTGCGCTCGTCCGAAGATCAAAGGATTCGGTGCAAAAGGGGAAACGGCGCAGATTTGAGACAGAATTGTTCCCTGGAGGCTCTGTTAAATATACCCTTTGGGCAGATTTCTACGAAGGAGAATGGCAGGAAGGTTTGCGTGTCATGTTTCAAAAGCGGATGCTATATGATGTGGAACCCGGCAAATTCGACAACACTTTGTTTGAGCGCAACGACCTGCAATGGGCTCGTCATGCTTATGTCTCACACCTTATACAATGTTGGGACAATTATTATTACGACGCCACGGATGGGAAATTTCACATGGAGGACCTGATAAAAAAAGGTAAGAATTTGTACGGGGGTGATGATTTTATCGGGATCTGGCCTACATGGCCCTCTTTGGGGATGGACCAACGTAACCAATGGGACTTGTTCCGCGATCTGCCGGGAGGAATGTCACAAATTAAAAAACTGGCAGAAATGTGCAACAGCTACAAATCACGTCTGTTTATCTGTTACAATCCGTGGGATCAAAGTACCCGAAACGAGAGCCATACTGTTGGTATGGCCAACATTATAGCCGCAACGGGTGCCGATGGTGTTGTTTTGGATACCCAGGGTGGCTCAAGCAAGGAATTGCAACATGCTGCAGACTCTGTTCGTTTGGGTGTTGTGATGTACAGTGAGGGAATGGCGGTACCCAAAGATATGCAGGGAATTGTTTCCGGACGCGTACACAATGCGTTGTATTACTGTCCTATGCTGAACCTGAATAAATTTATCAAGCCTGAATTTGCCATATTCAGGGTAGTGGAATTGTACAAAGAGCCGATCAGGCGTGAGTATAATCTTGCCCTTTTTAATGGCTATGGGGTCGAGATGAATATCTTCGCTCCCGGAAAACCTGAATGGCTTGAAGTACAATACCGTTATTTGGGTCGGATCTCCCGCATTCTCCGCGAGAACACCTTTAATTTTATTTCTAATGATTTGAGCCCTTTGGTACCAACAACCCGCGACAACATCTGGGTAAATCAGTGGAGTACCAGCAACAAAACGATCTATACCATTTATAGCCTGATTCCTGAAGGTTATAAAGGCTACCTTTTTAAGGTTAACAAACAAAAGGACTGGCATTTTGTTGATCTCTGGCATCATCAGGAAAAAGAGCCCAAACAAGTGGATGGTAATTGGCTGATTGAGGCAGAAACAGATGCATTTAACCAATCATGGCTTGGAACAAATAACGAAGGACAGGTGGATTGTATTGCTTCATTTCCCAATCTGCTTCAGGTATCCCGCGAAAGCGATCTGCTTGAGGTGATTGCTGAAAAAGGCGATGAAATTAAAATATGGGCAGGAGTTCCCGATTACGAAAAAAAACCGTTGGTTCTTCCGCCAGGGAAAAATTCCATTCGTTTGATGGAGCATTTCGGCCCTTTCGAGGGAAGGTTTGTCATCCAGCTTTTTGAAAAAGGTATTTTAATCGATGAGCGAATTGACGAGATTAAAGCTGGGACTCCGCGTTTATACAGCCAATCGATCAAAACGAAAGGATCGGCGACAGTTCCATCAGGAATGGTAAAAATACCTACGGGCAGCCTGGTTTTCAAAACCACAAATGGCGATGATTTTATTCCCTACCCCAGATATAACCAGGGTAAAACTTATGAACTCCCGGTTTTTTACATGGATAAGTATCCGGTAACCAACAAACAGTTCAATGCATTTTTAGATGCAACCAACTATGAGCCAATGGATAAGGCTAACTTCCTGAAAAACTGGATCGATGGAAAAATTCCGGTAAAAGAGGAAAACTTTCCGGTAGTCTATATTTCATACGAAGATGCTCAGGCATATGCAAAATGGGCAGGTAAACGATTGCCCACCGAAATTGAATGGCAATATGCGGCCCAAACATCTTCCGGTAACGAGTGGCCATGGGTACAAAAAACCCCAATCAAAAGAGGGCAGGAGGTGATT
>JBAXWR010000538.1:0-2188 GCA_037128295.1 Mariniphaga sp. | reverse complement strand
GAAAAACCTTCCGCTTTCTTGAGATCAAGCCAATAGTCGAGGTAGCGTGCGATCTGCCCGGCTCCAGGTGGCATAAAATAGGCAAATAAAAACGGGCTTCCGAAGTCGGAAGGTAACACTGCAGTGTACCCCGGACGAGACCGGGCATAAGCTCTTGCCTGAACAAAGGTCCATAGCGCCATATCAATTTCAGGTCGTTTTGTCATTTCAAAATAGTTGTTTACAAGTACTTTTGGATTGTCGGGGAACATTGAAGCGGTTAGCTTTTGGAGTACCGGGCTGTCAAACATACCGATGCTCAGTGAAGTTTGGGCTATTGCATTCTCGCGGGTGGTAAGGCGTTCCGAAATATTTCCCCTGGCAAGGATCGCAATTGGGCTTTCGTAATAGGGTTTGGTTGCGGTAAGAAGTTGTAGCCGCTCCGATGTAACGTAAATTCCTCCGATTGCCAAATCGAATTTATGGGTAATCAGGTCGTTTTCAAGCTCGGTCCATGTAAAGGGAATGAATTGCAGTTTTACATTCATATCTTTCGCCAATTTGTACATGAAAGCTACATCGAATCCAACAAGTTCTCCGGTTTCGTTGAAATAGCAAAAAGGAATGATTCCCGGGTTATATCCAACCTGCAACGAGGCTGTTCTTCGAATATGATCGTTCAATGAATTTTCGGTTGAATCATAGTCTGATGGAGGAATTTTTTGTCCTGGAAGATACACCGTCGAAACCACATTTTTCTTCAACGCCTCACCCACCGAGTAGTTCAGATAGGGAAGTTTAGGAGCTTTGAAAAGCGCCGGGCCCGACAGACGTAAAGCCCACGTAAATACCAGCACTATCGCCAATCCACTGCCCAGCCCTACGAGCAATTTCCTTATGTTCAGTTTCAGTTTTCCATAAAAGGAGAAGGTGGAAAGCAACGCCGTGAAAGCAAATCCCATTACACTCAACGCTACCTGCCCGTAACGGGTAAAGGTGGTAGTGGTTACATAGAGATCTTCAGTGGTAGGTGGCATGTAGTAAACGCCACAAAGAAAATTGACTGCATTTACCGTACCGCTCGGGGTTCCGATGGTTGACAATAAAGTAAGAGGCGGGAGCATCAATGACTCTATTGCCGAATAATTTATCTGAAAATAAAAACTGCAAAAATAAAAGAACAACAACACTTTCAGGTTCCCTAACTGCGCGAAGGGATAGGCAAGGGAGATATTTGTGCCTATTATATCCTGCATTTTTTCATCTTTAATTGATTGATCTTTGATGAACTTCTCAATTGCCTGGGCAATGATTGGCAAAGAAACAACTGAAAGCGTGGTAACTAGTGAGAGTATAAATGCGCCGTTGAGCTCCTTCATAAGGTCTTTATACTTTACCGGAGCAAATGCGGAGATAAGCATGGGAAGAATCCAGAAGGCAAACAACGCAGCGCCCGACAGAAAAACGATGATATACAATAGCATTCCTTCGATCTCCTTGATGGACATGCTTCCTGCTGCGCTTGCAAATAAGGCAAATACTCCCACAGGGGCAACAATTACTACCCAGTTCCAGATCGTAAGGCTTGATGCCTTTATCTGTTCCATGATCTCCAGAAATGTTGCTTTATGCGGAATCCGTTGCATCGCTACGCCATAAAAAATGGTAAAAACCACTACGGCAGGTACATAATTTTTTGAAATATCGCCAAAAAAGTTTTCAGGGACGATCAGCGAAAGAAAATCCATATGGCCCGATTGGCTGTTGGCAACGATCTCTGTGGGTAATGCAGATTGCGGAAAGACCAGTGATAAAAACATCATGGCTGCAAGGACAATGAACCATGCGAACAGGAAGATATACCAGCTTCTGCCCACCAGGTGTTTTGCTGTTTTTGTATCGAGCTTACCAAGTCCGTGCAGAAGAGAGGCAATAAGATAGGGATATACGCACATCGCAAGCAATTGGACATAAGCTTTTCCTAAAAAACCCAGATAGGTTGCATATTCTCCAACAGTTATCCCGACCAGGACACCTGCCAGCGCCCCGATAAGCACCCTGATTGCCAGTTTTCCTGTGTTTTGTTTTTTCATGGTAGATTGAATCACGCGAAAATATTAAGGTTTCAGGGTTATAATTATGATCTTAGGATATCAAGGTTTAAAAATACACTTTTAATTGAATATATATTTCATGGAGTTGTTAAAGG
>JBAXWR010000537.1:0-2212 GCA_037128295.1 Mariniphaga sp. | reverse complement strand
AAAGAGACGGACGTAAAGAAGAACTAAATCTAGAAAAACTGCATAGAGTAGTTTTTTGGGCACAATAAATAGAATATCTTTAACCGGATTTGGATAAATGTTGAACTTTTCTTGATTAATATAATCTTCAACCCCATTAGATGATATTTTTTCTAATTTAACGTTATCAACATCAACAGCAGAAAGAGAGGAATCAGCACCTGTTATTTCAATTTCAGTTGAATTTGCAGATGCCATAAAAATAGTATCACGATATTGCCATATTGTATCTGAAACAAATGAAGAAGCTAATGAATCGCCATTGTTATTAAATACAAATGCAATTCTTACCGGTTGAAATGTAAGATGGCTAAAAGTTTCTAATTTTACATAATAACTTAAATGATAGGCAGAATCTTTTTGTAAAGGCATTAATAGTGTTGCTTTTCCTACTTCTGGCAGAGTAGCAACAGCAAATTTTTCACCGAAAACCGCATAGGCATTGCCTGATTGGGCAGTATCATTATCCCAATTACAAGGGGGCATGTGCCCATTAACCAATCTGTCGGGGCTCCCTGTCACTACTGTCCATAAATTGGGTCCGGTAACGAAAACAGTTGGACTGCAGCCGCCACCTGTTGTATCCCAAATACCATACTGCCAACCCATAGATGAGCTATCAGGCCCCAGTTCAAAATCACCGTTAGGTATAAGGTTTTGCGCCTTTACCGTAATGCATATTATCAGCATTAGCAAACTCGAAGTAATTTTTGTTTTCATAAATACCCTCCTTTTGTGTTAAAGTTATTCATATTATCAATTGTAATGCAATAGAATTTGTTGCCGTTAGCGGCATTAAGCATAATGTCTTTGCCAATGGCGACAACGGCAATATCTCCATTGGCAATCTCAAGTTTGGCTTTTGGTGTTAAAGTACCTATCCCAACATAACCTTCTCGTACAATATATGTTGTTATCGCATTAGCATTATGCAAAGGATGTGTCACACCCACTATTCTCATGCGTTCAGTTCCAACACCAGTTGCACCAAGAGGTCGTGTATGAAAAGTCAAGTCTTTAGTTGTAGCTTGTATGGAAAAATTCAAACTGTCTTTATCACAAAATATCATCCCTTTTTCTGATGCATTTGCGGCAGTGGTTCCTGTGAACATTTGCCATCTATTTAAAACAGTGCTGTCGCCATCTGTTCTAAATAGTAAACCATTTAATCCGCCTGTAGGCAGACTTGTATAAAAGTTGTTTACATGTAAGCGGGCATTAGTAGCAGTGTTCGTAGGCCATGTGCCAATACCTATACCATCAACAGTTGCATCTGTTTGTCCTATACTAAAAGAGGGTGTGACAGAATTGTAATTAAATTGGCAATTTGCATTAAAAGCTATTCCTATTATTAATAGGAAAGCTAAATATAATTTTATTGTTTTCATAAATTTTTTGTTTTAGTTGTTAATAATAATTTTTTTTGAAAAATAATTTCCTTCTTTTTTTATTAGTTTAAGTAAATAAATTCCATTGCTTAAACTTGAAACGTTTAATTGAAACAAATTTTGAGTTTTTATAATTTTAAAAGGAACTTTGCGCATCTGCATATCATATAATAATATTTCATCGGAACGTTTTATATCGCCTCGAATATTTAAAATATCCTTTACTGGATTTGGATAAATGTTTAAATTCACATCTGGTATTTCTAATACACCATTTGGAGTTGTACTTACATAAAAATTGTCAAGATAATAATTAAACATATTTTTGCCTGAAGGATGATTGAAAAACTTAATGTAATTTAGATGAATACTATCAAAGAAGAAGCCAACGACCATAAGTTTATAAGCAGAATCAGCAATAAAAGAACCAGTTATATTTGTCCATCCTACTGTATCTGTAATTATGAGATTTGAATATACCTGTGCATTATTATTTACCATATTAGCTTGATTTACACTATCGGTAAATACGGATGCAAAAAACTTGACTCCAAGTTTATCAAAAGCTACATTCATAGCCCACATAGAATCTAAAGTTAAGCTTGCATAAAATGATACATAATACTTTTCCCCTATGAGTAAAGGTTGTATTAACTGTATGCCAATAAAGTCTCTATACCATGAAGGGAATGATCCACCAATACCAGCATAAGCATTACCATCCTGAGCATATTGATGTCCGCAAAAATTATTTGGCACACCAGCAGCGTGCGGATATATACAAC
>JBAXWR010000536.1:0-2240 GCA_037128295.1 Mariniphaga sp. | reverse complement strand
ATGAAACCATGATTAAATTATTGAACTCTCTCACAATATAATCGCTGTGGGTACTAATAATCAACCTTAACCCATTATTAATTAACCTTGCAAAAATTCTTGCAAGTTTGACCTGATTGTCAGGATGCAGGTTCAATTCAGGTTCATCGATTAAAACAAGGTCATTGTCATTCGCTTCATATTTTAAATAGATGACAAGGCTTGCCAGTGTTTTAACAATTGAAGAACTTTGGTGAAAAGAAAGTTTATTTTTAGGTGATTTATCACATTGAAAATCAACGCCTCCAGTTTCTTTATTAATAACTACTTTACCTTTAAGTAGTTCATTTTCAATATTAAGGGCAAAATCATGGAATTTACTTATCCGCTTTTGTGTATTTTCCAAATCTTCAGCAACCTCCAGGATATCCCGGATGGGCTGAGGATATCTCGTGCTTCGTTTGAAATACAGGTCGAATAGGTCAACGTTTTTTTTGCTTGCAATTGACTCCAAATGCTCGACAGCCTCATTTCGCTTGATCGATAACTCCTTGCTAAATGTATAAATCGAATTTCTTTCAACAGGGAATATAATAGATGTTGTAATAGGATAAAATGCTATAAATGAGTACAATCTGGAAAGAAAAGCAATTTCCATAAATTGTGAGAACGCTTTGCTTTTAATATTTTTACCATCATTCCTGATTTGAACATCCAATGAATCATTACTTTTAAAGATGTTAAAATCGTAATTATATATACTTACATCTTTATTAATTTCCATCGTAGTAATCTTATTGTCAAAATCTTCCTTCGATTCAAGACAAATAATTTCAGTTAAATGGTAAAAAGATGCAGCTTTTTCCTGAGGAGTTGAAAATAGGCTCCATAAGTTTGTTTTCACATTTTTAAACTCTTTCTCCCTGAATTTCCATAGGTTCTCAAGATCCAACTTAATTGTAACTATATTCTCAGATAGGAAGGTTTTCAGATATTCTTCATCCAGTGCAATACCAATACTTTTATTATCCAATCTTGTAAGCGCATAAATCAAATATGCCATATATGTTTTCCCTGTGCTGTTGGGACCACAAAACACATTTAATTTATTTGAAAGGTCGATAGTTCCCTCTTTGATTGCGCCCAATTCTTTGACCTGTATTTTCATCGCTCTCTATGTTAAATATCTAACAAATATAATAATTTAAAATCGTGTAATATCCCTCGGTATTTTCTTGAAAATGATATGGTGCTTCGTCATAAACTCTTTGGTCAGCAAACAGTTATCGGCATAAACCACATATTGTTCGGCTTTAATCTTCATCGTTGACAAAAAATGGTGGTCCAACGTGGTTACCTTTTCGGGTTCATAATTGAAGTAATAGGCTGTATCATTGTGCTTTCCTAAAAGGGAAGCCTCCCCCAGCCCCTCCAAAGGAGGGGCGTAAGGACAGGAAGCCTCCCCCTGCCCCTCCAAAGGAGGGGAGTAGGAACAGTTTGTTTCGGAGTACCAGATGTATTGCCGGATTTTCTGCACCCCAACTTCTTCGTTCAGGACACCTTCGTTAAATAGGGGCTGCCCCAGTTCGTAATAATCGAAACTACCCCCCGTACCAAACTTACGACCATAACCATTGATGACCCGCTTGACACGCTCAGCGGTAATTTTTTCGGCATAATCTTCCATCTCGATCAGGATAAACTTTCGGTTGCCGCCATCCTGCTGGTTTAAGTTTAGGACAGCGTGGGCTGTTGTGCCGGAACCTGAAAAGGAGTCAAGAATTAAGTCATCTTTTCTAGTAGATAATTCAAGAATATATTTTATTGTGATGGAAGGTTTTGGATGATCAAATTTTTTAGTTCCAAGTATTTCAGATAATTCTTGCATACCATCAGAATTCATACCATGCTTATCCCACCATGTTTCAGGTTTTTTTCTACCACTTTTTTTCTGCAAAAAAACCTTTTGAACGGGCTTTGTTTTCCCTGTTTTTCCAAAAATTATTGTTCCTTCTTCAATTCTTCTAAGTACTTCCTTTTCATTAAAAACCCAATATCTGCCTATTGGTGGCAAATGTTTTTCACCATTTAATGGATTTATAATTTCGAAATAAGGTCCCTTATGATTAGCTGATAAATCAGTTGTCTTCCAGAATCCTCTAATGTCATTATCCGGATTGGTGAAATTTTTATCAATGTATTCGTCAGAAAGACCAAATCCTGGAAGTTGAAGGCATAATTGATTTTTAGCATATGAAATA
>JBAXWR010000535.1:0-2242 GCA_037128295.1 Mariniphaga sp. | reverse complement strand
TGCAATTGGAAGTCAACACCATTGTCCTCGACCAATTTGGTGTAAAGGGCAAAAGATTTATCGGTTGTGAAGAGCCCCGCGTCGTAGCCAAAATCGAGCCCTTTGGTAGTCCCTTCCAGAAACCTTATATCGGTGGTAAAAGAACTTTCACCGTTTTGTGCCATCAGTTTTATCGTTGGGTATGGGACAGTTGATGCCTTGAGTTCAGCATCGATCTTGTGGACCTGCATGGCAGGGGTAAAAGAAACCGAAGTAAACCCGTCCTTCACCCTCATGAAGAACCCCTGGCCAACTGCCGTATGGATCGCGTAGAGGTTGTTGTAAACCACATATTTGTTCACGCTTTGTTCCCAGAAATATAGCCCCCCGTAACTCGCATCAAAAGCCGATGCATTGGTGGCCATGAAGTTGTCTGTCCCGGCAGCGTCATTGATCTTGATCGTGGAGGTAAACGGGTTGCCGATGCAGTTCCAACCCTTGGCAACCGTTGTGGCAGCCGCGGCGTTGATGACCCCCTGGAACCGCAGGACCTGGACAGGATTCTCCACGCGTACCATGTACCCTTTGCCTATCCCCAGTGGATTGGTATTTGTATCCAGGAAATAGGCGTTCCATTTGTCGGTTGTCGGATCGTAGTCCATCATACCGTACTGTTTCGGGTCTGTTGTCGAGACATAAGGGATATCGATGTTGTCAGTAAGGAAGTTCCCGACAGTTTGTGTCCCGGTAGGTGATGAAATGATATGCCATTGGTTTTTAACCATATACCTCTCGATCAGTGCCTGACCCGAACCCTTTGCCGATTCGGATGTAATTAAAGAGCCTGTTCCGTCAATATCCGACCTGATAATGATCGTACCATTGTTGTCAACAGCACCAGTAGTTGTAACCGAACTGTTGGCATGGATGGTCAACTGGCCACCGGTGGCTACCGAAAGTGAAGCGACCTCCGGTTTATTTGGCACATCGGGAACTGTTACAATGTCTTCCGGTTTCGGAACATCGTTGATATCCCAGTTGGCAGGAGCATTCCAGGCTTTGCCTGCACCACCTGTCCATGTGAAGATATTGTTCGGGTCGGTCCCTTTCTTCCATTCATATGCTCCGATGTCGATCGGGCTTTTTACAGCCAGATCGTCCTTGCTGAGTTTGCGTCCAAAGCTCCCGCCACGGATATCGGTATCGTCGAAACTGTAGGTGTCGTTGCCCCGATCCACACACGGTGAAATACCGAGGATCAGATAAGGATTGGCTGCATTGTTGGACTTGCCCACAAATTTTGGGTTGCTGCCGAATTTGTTGTCCACCACCGGTGTGCCCTGAAAAAAGAAATTATTATTCCCTTTCGTATCAGTCAGAAAATTATAGGTCTCCTCAAACAGACTGTTGTAGCTTTCTATAATATTGCGGGTAGAAGCCATACTGCGATAATAACCGGTATTACCGTAAATAATTGTATTATAAATTTTTAAATCACCATTACAGTAGATTCCCCCGATACCTTCGAGACCAACATCGCCTGCCGGAGCCCCTGCAATGCCGGCAATGTTACAATTGATCAAGGTAAGGTTGCCACTTGATGAAATACCGCCCACGGCACCAGCGCCGTCAAGATAACCGGTATCTGAGTTGTCAACCACAAGACAGTTGACCATCGTCAGGTTGCCCATATTTTCGATTCCTCCCACCACATTGCCGGTATTGTTCCCTTTGGTGATGGTGAGCTTTTCGAGCCTTACAACAGGCTGTGGATCAGTGGCAGCATAAATATCCAAAACTTTGGTGACATTTTTGCCATCAAGGACAATTCCGCTTGCGGCACCCTGGATTGTAAGGTCTTTGTCGATCACAACGGGGGAGGTCGATTTAATCGTATTGGTTCCCATGGATGTTAAATTGAAGCTGATATAGTCGCCTACAACAGCATTGGCAATGCAATATTTCAAAGTACCGACGGTAGCTGCCGATTCTGCCGCACTTGTAACGATGTGTACCGTAGCCTCTTCTCCCATGGCAAAGTCGCTGAAGCTGCTCAACCCCGAAACTGTGAACTTGCCCCACACGCCATCTGGGCAGCGGTTGGTAATTGAACCGCCAAGTGAAGTGATGTCAACCCAGGGGGCAGTTGAGTTGCTTCGTTTCATGATCTTAAACGAAGCCCATTTATTCTGTGCCAATCCCAGTGAGGAGAAGTCGAGCACCAGAATGAAAGTTCCCGGGCTTGGCTCACTTGATGTAATTG
>JBAXWR010000534.1:0-2276 GCA_037128295.1 Mariniphaga sp. | reverse complement strand
ATTCCATTCTGCCTGGTGTCGTTGAATTATGTCAAAAATAGGGATTTTTTTTGATACCAAACAGTGGTATATTTAAACATTTGGATTTTCTATGTGCCTATTTGTTTTGGTTATGCTTCTATATGTTAAACAAAATAATACATTGACAGATTAATTGTAAAAATAGGTTGATATTATATTAATCTTCAAATTTCCAAATTCGCTCCATCGCTTGGACACGATACAGCTAATAAGCTATACAGGCATAAAAACCCATATTTATCTTTTTTAAAACTTATAGATTGAACTCCAACAGGAAAAACAAACTCCAGGATGAGTTGTCCCGGTAACTATACTCCGCAACAACCGTCACCAGGACACTATATCAAAATTCGAAGGTTTCAATATTAATTCGATTAAGATTAAAGAACAGATATTAAGGCATAACCTTATCTTTCAGAACAACAATCGCCCTCGGGAATTCCCCTCCGTTGGAGGGGTGGCGAAGCCGGGGTGGTTAAAGGCAAATGCAATTTTGAAGCCAATTTTATACGATAAATGGTTGTGGAAGATACAAACAACAAAACAGCACTTTCTCACTAAGGACTTGTCATTGCGAGGTGTGCCACATAATATATTATCAATCAATATAATAAGCTGCACACTGTGGCAATCCCAAACTCAGAAGCACTGTCTAAAAACAATGTTCCGGACCGTGCTTCAAATTATGGGATTGCCACACCCTGCATTTTAAAACTTCTAACCATTTGATTTACTGTGGCAGGGTTCGCAATGACAGCTTCAGGAGGAAAATCGTTCCAATAAAATTTATGCCAACCATTTTGTTTTTACCATTCTTCCCCTTCCGAAAGGTCATTCACTCTTTCCCGGAGTTTCGATAGCAGACGATTAATATGGTGGCCGATTTCTCTGGGTTTCTTTCCATTTCACAAACACCGTCGGGACTTTCAGGCACCGACGGGTTTGATCGTTAAACAACCCGTCGGTGTGCGAAGCTCCCGACGGTGTTTGTTTATGTTGACTTTTGTCAGGAGCAGCTCACACCTGTAACCGCTTTTGAGATGGGACCCGCGACTTCCAAAAGTGGCTAATAAAGCGATTGGAAATCGCTCGACCCGTGCGTTCACTCCGCCAGTCGCCAGTCTACAGTTGCCAGCATCATCCTCCCAAAAACCGAACGGTTGGGCAGGTCAAGGTAAGGATAAGTGACCTTCGAGAGGTAAAGTCCTTGTGCATATGTAGGTATGATGGTTTCAGGCGTTTGCTTTAAAAGCAGGAATTGTTCAAATTGGCCAACGGTAAGTTTCCCGTAACCGATTTCGAGCAGTTTGCCAACAATGATCCTGATCATCCCGGCAAGGAAACGGTTCGATGAAATGTGAAACCTGATCCCTGTTTGATCGGAATTTGTAAATAATTGTGATTCAGAGATATTGCAAATCGTATGTTCATATTTTAATGGCGACTTGCAAAAGCAACCAAAATCATTGAAATTGACAAGCAGTTTAGCTGCTTCGCCCATCTTATCAATATCAAGTTGATTGATTTCAATGTTTATAATATCGGCTACTTCATCTCTTTTTTTATTAATGAGGTTTGTGTATATTTCTGTAATTGCAACGGATGAATGTCCCATTATTTTACTAACGGTATAAATATCTATACCTCTGGTGAGTGCAAGTGTTGCCCAGGAATGTCGGGAAACGTGAAAATGGATATACTTTTTAATGCCTGCCTGTTCAGCCATCTGTCTTAATCTAACATTAATATCGGATCTTGAGACCGGAAGTAAGAACACAAACTCACTTTCAGGGTGTTTTTCTTTTTGTTAAAGGTAAATATCGAATGCAAGTTTAGAAAGTTTCAGGTGGGACACATTTTTAGTTTTATTTTGTCTAAAGTACATAAAGACTTCATTATCTTATAGATATTACTGAACAAAAGCACTTAGAAGAATCTTTACAGGAAAATGAACTTTTCTTAAAGCAAACTCTGCAAATTGCCATGTTGGGAACCTATAAGCTGGATGTCTTAACGGGCTACTGGCAGAGTTCTGAAATTTTAGATAAAATTTTTGGGATTTACTCTAGTTCAACCCGTAGTGCATTTAAACTACAAGTGATTTTATATTGTTGATATTTCTGTTTAATAATTTGTTTATCATTTGAATAACCGTAAGTTAGGTTATTTTAGATAGAATTCTGTTTTTATATCCATCAGAAGACTTAGCGTAGTTACGACGAATTAAAAACTGGTCACAAAGTTGAGAAAAGAGC
>JBAXWR010000533.1:0-2308 GCA_037128295.1 Mariniphaga sp. | reverse complement strand
TTGGCTTCATTCCAGACCTCGAAGTACCAGGTTTCCACTTCGTTCTCGCCATAACGCTCCATCAGATGACGGGTCAGTTTCTCAACCAACCGGCCCCACTTTTCCATGTCTTTGGGAGGTGATACATTGCATTTGTACCAGTGGCCGAGTTTATTTGTTGATTTCAACGCATCGGGCATAAAGCAGAACTCCACAAAGGGTTTGATGCCAATTTTCAGCAAATCGTCGAATAGCATATCCACATACAGGAAATTGTAAACTTCCTCACCCTTGTCATTCACGGTATAAACGCCCATTTCGTCACCCAACAATCCGTGGAAGCGGATGTATTTGAAGCCAATGTCGTTCACAGCTTCCTGCAACTGTCGTTGCCACTCGGCGCGAAGACCTTCAAAAGCTCGCCCTGCCGAAATGCAGTTGTTAAAAACTTTGGATTTGGGACCTTTGATTTGGTTAAAGTCAGCCCTTATCTCTCGTAAGAAAGGTGCTTTTTCTGTAATTACACGTTGCTGTGCAAATCCAAAGCAAAAGCATAGGAAGAATACGAAACTGAAAAATATTCGTTTTAAGTTCATGGAAATGTGAATTTCTAAAATTAATACTCTAATACTATCCCTGTGTGCATGGTAAATGTCGGAACCTTGATTTTTACCGTATTTCCGTTTATGCTGAAGCTTAATTTTTTACCTTCAGGAATCTGATATACGTTTCTCACTTTTTCAGGAACATTCACCTCTAGTTCAACTCCGGGAATAGGAACCAAATCTTCAATCACCTGCACTTCACCCCGTAAAATAGCGGGGCCATAAAGTAAATGGCCCACATAACGATTGTCTTTCTCCTGTTTCAAAAAACTTACCCGACCACAACTCGGTAGGTTGTTCACTTTCAGTTCGGGTGAGCTGTACAACAGGTCGATGGCATTCTTTACCAACTCACGGTGCATGCGTACTCCATGGGTATAATACAATTGGTCAAGGTTGTGGGCAAAGAAAACGACATTGCCGTTTCTGACCACTGACGGATACAACGAATCTTCGAGCTTGTATGGCGTTTCGTGGTGGCCGTTGTATTTGGCATAGGTACGGTTAAAATAAGGTTCGCGAATACTGGCCAATGTTGTTCCGGTAGTTGGCTTAACCAACAATCCGGCTTCGTAATTCAGGAATGGACTGGTTACAATATTTTTTCCAACATCCTGTTTGACAACTGTATAGTCAAACTGAAAATCAGATTTTTTCAAATAATCGGCACCTACATTCAGAATAAAATGTTTACCTTCTTTATCCAACGCACCTTTCCCGAAAACAATGAGTTAACCTCCTTTTTTTACCCAGGTATTGATTTTTTCAGACTTTTCTATACTTAGACAGTTGGCACTTGGTAATAAGCAGATCCAGTTGATCAAGATTCTTTCCGTCGTCCACGATAAAATCATCGTGCAGTTCCAAAAGCATGTTGACCACTCCATGATCCGCTACATTGTCAAGGGTGAGCCACATGCCAAGTTTCGAGCTTGGCACTCCACCCAAACCGTATTTCTCGATTTTCTCAATGTATTTGTAAGCTTCCCCGATGTTTCGGTAGGTTTCCAGATCCATCTTGCCCGAAGGGTGCTACTGATCTCCAAAGTTGCATGATACACCATTTGCAATCATGGCTGCCGCTTCATATTTTATAGCATCTGGATGTTTGAAACCTCTAAATTCGCCCCAAGCTTTGTGGAATTTTCCGCTCATAGCCACCACCGGAGTTCCTTGTTGCAGGTGATATTTGACTTCCAGCGGAAGTTTGTCGTAACCGCCCCTGGTGGTTGGCAAATCCTCCAGTTCGGCGTGGGTGTTCATATCGAACAGGTGTTCTGTGAAAATTGACTTATTGTCCAAATGGGTGGCTGAATTAAAAAAGACGGTTGCTTTTGGGTGGTATCTGGCAACCAGTTCACGTAAATCTTTCATGTGTGCTTTCAAGGCAAGGGCATAGCTACGCTCCACAGCCTTTGGATCATTAATATCAATGCCCTCCTTTTTCATCCTTGCAATGGCGTATTGATTGAAGTTTAGTTTTTCGACATGATAAATATCGAACCAGAAACCATCCAGATCTTTGTAGCGTTTGCAGATCTCTTCGACCTGTTTCAGAATCATTTCGTGATAAGGCGACCCTTTGCTGGCATCCATCCGTTTCCATGAATAGTTGGGACGGACATCATCTGGTTTTGCGTTGAAATTATAGCTTTCGGGTGCAATTGAACCATTAATTGTTCGCATCGTCCACTCAGGATGTTCCTCCGCATCACGGGCACTCC
>JBAXWR010000532.1:0-2338 GCA_037128295.1 Mariniphaga sp. | reverse complement strand
CTACAACATTAAATTGTAAAAAGCGTGAATCGTCATCAGTTTCGTCTTTAAATATCAAATCAAAAACTTCTTCCTCGCTAGGCACATAGAAGTCGAATTCAATGGTAAATGCATTTCCAAGATAGGTTTTGGTTTTCATGGCCGGTTCAATTTTAGCAATAGTTCCCAGTGAGCCATCTGTATACACAAAAGTTGACAGTCCACTTACTTTATTAACCACACCTTGTCCCGAAAGCAAATTCCATCTTGGGGGAAATTCTCCATCAGGTGCGTCAACAAAATTGTCTTCAAAAAGGATGCTTTCTCCTGGAATAAAATCGTAATTGTTATAAGCTTTGGTTGTCGAGTTCTGTGATTGAATAGCCTTTGAAAAAAGAATAAGCAGCGTGAGTGCAAAAAGGGTTTTTGTTAATTTCATACGTTTACATTTTAATGGTTAAATCCAATGCAAAAATAAGAAAATAATTTAATATATAAATATCGCAATGTGTATTGGGTGCACGACATTTTGTCCCTATGCTGCACTTTTACTAAATTCAATAACTTGATTCCATTGGTCACTGTTGAATGCGACCCTGAGATTAGCCACCTGCTGTAGACCCACTGAAGTCCACCTTTGTCCCGATAATTTCAACCTTTGTTGAAGAACATGCTTGTGGGCTGATTCTATTGCTCCCGAACCTATAAATACACCTTCATCTGAAAAAGTTTTGTACATCATTCGATTACTATTGGTTTTGTAATATTGAACCAATGCTGATTGTATTGATTGTGTTTTTGTGTTATGAGGTAGATGCTGGATATTTTTTATCACCTGCTTCACCTTATCATTTAATAGTAGTTGACATTGTTCATCAATCCATTTTTCAGATTGTTTCACATCATTGAAATATGCTTTTGCAAAATCACATAAGTGTTCCTTTGCATGAAAATAATCCAATATTTGTATGGAATCCGGGTATACGGCACTTATCCAATTCCAAATCCATTTTGCTCCATCAGCAATAAATACCAAATTTTTAATAGAGTCCAGATAATATTCCATTTTTTTTGTGAATTCATTATGACCGCCCAAATGGGAAACATAAAGTGATTTAGTAATCGTTTTTCGCCCTTTATTTATTTCAATATTATCCCTTTCATTAAATATTCTTCCTAATTTTATTTCCTTCCATTTTTCTTCTCGCGTTAATAACATTGAACCATCTACCATTGCATAATACCGGCCTGTTTTGTCCGTATATGTGTAGGGGCGTCCCTCTGCTATTGAGTCTTGCAGTTTTTCTTCCAATTTATTCCCATAATAATGACTTACCCGCTCTATCTGCTTTGCACATATTGTTATCCCCCGTAACTTTTGGAATGTCTTTTCTCCTTCTTCAAACACTTCATTTTGCCCAATGTAACAGACTGTTTCCTGCAAATATGAACTCATTTTAAAAGGACCTCCTGATTTGTTTATACAATGATTATGCCGTGCTTCTATTTCACCAAATATCGTCATGAGTTTTTTTTTCCTTTCCTGTTTTCTGGTAATTTGCCCATACTCTCTTGCAATATATCCTTGCCGATGCTTTGCATCATAAGATCAAACGAACGCTCATATTCATATCCGTCAGTTTGTCCTTTTTGACTTTCTTTCCATTCATTAATCTTTTGCATGATTAATTCTGATAATTGTTTCTCTTCCATTTTTTGCAATTTTAAATTTGATTGCAAAGTCCTGAATTTATTAGGCTCCTTTTTATTATGGACAGTTTTATTATCAACAACTTGTTGTTAATTTCTCCTTTTGTCCAAAATGTCGTACACCCAAATTAATTAATAGGTCATTTAAATTAAGCACAATATATTTATTAGGAGGATCCTGTAGAAATACTGGTATTTGGTCTATAGTATATCCACATCCTCCTCCAATTGGTTTGGAATTCCAATCAAGGTAAGCATCAATTCCATAATTTATTGGACACATGTTAAAAACGTTTTATTTATTTTAATATTATTGATAATAAAAAATTGAAAAAGCTAAAGTTATTTAGGAAACTTTTTAAAAGAAAATATATATGTTTTGTGTAAAAAATAAAAATCAATTAATAGTTAATTTATAGTAAAACAGTAAATTTTCTAATTGATAATACATCGAATTGATGCCCCCCAATTAAATAGAAAGTCTCCATATGTAACCCAAGGAGCATTATAAGATTGTTCTTTATAATATTGAAATCACCATTGTAGTTGTCAGTGATCTCTTTTGGCATATCCCCTTTTGAAATCAGATCGACATAATTTGCTGCTACGTTCAGAGGTCCGATTACAGCATCAAGTGTTTTATTAACAC
>JBAXWR010000531.1:0-2338 GCA_037128295.1 Mariniphaga sp. | reverse complement strand
GGTTTGTGCAAAATTGACCGAAGTATAAACAGGATGGGTAATCGTAAAAAACGGCGTAGCACTGGTGATTGAACTAATTGTTAACCGGTTAAATGTAGTAATTGAAACCGGTATGATAGACCCGGCACCTGCTGGTACATTGACCGATAAGCTAGTGCTGGTAGCAGCTGTAACAGTTGCTTTTACCGCGCCAAAATACACCACATTCAACGATGGTTCAGCTAAAAACCCAGTTCCGTTGATGGTTACAGAGGTCCCAACCGGGCCTGAAGTAGGTGAAATTGAGGTTATTACTTGCGACAGGCAAACGTTGCCAGAACTCATGAGAATGATGGCGATCAACACCTTTTTAAAACTTGGCATCAGATTTTTCATAAATAACAAATTTTCCAGGTTACTGGAACACAGGTTTAAAACTGTAACGATATTTTGGTACGCCAAATATAAAAAAAATGTAAATTCTAGTGGGATATAAAAACAATAAAAAGTTTGAAATCTTATTGACATCTGAACAATATAGCAAATGAGAGATATTGAATTGCTTCAAAATTGAATTGTCGCAAAATAAGGGAATACGGTTCTGGTATTTTCGGTCTATTTGGGTTACTAAGGTTTTCTTATCAAGCCCTCAAGGTTCCGACAACCTTGAGGGTTCGGTTTAAGATTGTTACTAATTACAATTTGTAATACTGCTCCCAACCTTTGTGTGGGGCTGCGTTTACAAGCAATTCATTGGCTACCTTATTGTTTGTGATCTGCTTCTTCTCACGATCAAAAGTCAACTTGGTATTCAATTGTTGCGCCAATATTCCGAGGTTGAACACCTGACTAAGTGGGCAGGCAATTTCCCTCAATCCCCCTTGTTTGCAACAGCTTATTCCGATTTATCTGAAAGGGTCTAATGGTTAGTCTTTTGTTTTGATTTCTCATATAACGGGCTGACACACAGATCCGCCCCTACAGTATTTCAGATTAACAGGTTACCATATTTTCAAATTTTCAAATCCACAAATTTTCAAATTATTTTTTTCCTGTCACATCTCGACCAGAGTAATTTGCTTTTTGATGCCCCGCCATTCGTGTTCCAATTCTGTCCATTTGATACGGTTTTCCCAAGGGACTACGGAGGAAGGTTTGTTTTCGAAAAGGATAAGATAGCCGCATGGCAAGCCAAATTTGTCCAAGTAATCGCAAATTTGATCTTTCCCTTCTTCAATATATTCGTCATCGTATTTAATTTTCAATTCAAACACAAAGCGTTCGCCTTCAAATTCGATCAACATATCGCATCGACGGCTTCCAACTGCCATTTCCCTGTCAATTTTGCCACCTCCATTTAAAATGCGTTGCAAAAACGCCATCAGTAACAACTGCTTGCCACTTTCGTGATAGCTAAATTTATCAAGCCAACTTTCGGAATGGCGACGATAAAATACCTGGAACTCTTTGAGCAACAAATTCATATCTAACTTACCATCGGGCTTGATATACCATTGCCGTTTAACCTTAGGCACAATCAGGTCTTGAAAGTTCTTGTTCAAAACCCTGGGAATGATTTCGTTATAAATTTGGTTCGTAATAATCACGCCTTTGTCCGGGTCGTTTACAACCAATCCTAAATCTTCAATGTACAACAAGTCGTCGTTATATGAATCATATTGAATATCCTTGCCCGATATTAGTCCATCTATTATTGGTCGAACACGTTCGTTTTGCAATTTATCTATCAAACTGTCCAGATGGGTATCACGGCGCAAAATAAGGTTTTCTTTAGCTTGTAAAAGAACTTCAGTTGTTACGGGTTTAGATGTGTCTTTCCCTAAAATTTTATAAAGGATTTCACGAGCCATTGCATTTACAAGCCAAGGCTGACCACCTGTATATGAAACAAATAAATCAATAACCTCTTCCGAAAATGCCTGACCGCCTTCATCGGTGTACTGCTGCAATAATCGTTGTATTTGTTCACGGGTAAAATTATTCAATCGAAACGACTCTGCCTTTATATTGAATGGCGAACCGCTTCCCATTGAATTCTTGCCTTCACGAACTTTGTCTTTGTAATCGCGCACATCGCGCAAGCCTACCAAAACAACCGATGATGGGAAATTGGTGGGTCGAAGTTGGAATCCATCCCTAAATTGTCGGAGAACGGAAATTAAGACATCGTCGTATAATGAATCAATTTCATCAACCAGCAAAATCAGAGGCTTAGGAAGTTGGATACACCATTCCGCAAGAAAATCTTTCATCGAGTAATACGAAAGCTCTTGTGATAATTTGGGCCTATATTGTTCTTCCAGAAATAGTTCAGCAGATGTAATTATTGCCTTTACAA
>JBAXWR010000530.1:0-2384 GCA_037128295.1 Mariniphaga sp. | reverse complement strand
GATCAGTTTTTCGTTAAGGATTTGGGTTTTCAACGAATCGGATTGATGGTATTGGTAAAGCCTGGTGAGGAATTCGTAGGTTTCGACTATGGGCTCCAGGCGGTCGAGCGATTTGAGGATTTCAATTTTCCGGTAACAGTAATACTCTGCCGAATCAAGATTGGTGGCATAATAACGGGAAATCAACGCGTCGATGCGATGGAGTTCACGCTTTTCTGTTTCTGTTTTCGGATTGGCTCCCGGAATGTCGCTCTTTGGCCGACATCCGAAAAAACCCATCAACAGACAAATAAACAATATATAGGCAAAATTATATTTCATCACACTATTTCGCAGTATATTAATATATTAACTATATTCAAACGCTGTCAGGTACTGCGTACGCTGACAGGTTTGTGACCGCTCCCAAAATAGTGGTCTGAAATAATGATTTGGAATTCCTATTCGCCTATGTTTTTTTACCTATGTACCTTTGTGTTAAAAAATCTAACATAATAGGCACATGGGATTTTCACATAGGCACATAGGTTGGCATTATATATATTTATAAATTACCTCATTATCAAATCATTACCTTACCTTGCAAAAAACCCTCAAGGTTGGCCAAACCTTGAGGGTTCTTTCTAAATACTTTAATGGAAACCCAACAGCCTATTGGGTAATTGTTAAAACGGCATTGTTCGAAACGATAACTGTGCCGATTTTATTAGCGGTCGTAACTTTGGTGCCGGTGAGGCTGAAAGTTGCAGAAGCTGCAGTAGTACCATCCCCAATCTGAAGGGAACCTGATGCATTTGATCCTGATCCGCTAAAGTTATTGCCCAAAATTGCATCTGTAACACCTGTACCCAACCATACCATTCTTGAGGTAGGATCAGTGAAATTAATTTGACCGTCGAAATTTCCACCTTCACCTTTTTTTAAAGCAAGTGATTTTCCGGCTGAAATGGCAAATACTTGACTTCCACCACCAAGGGTGAATGTTGCCAAATCAATAGAAACATCGGCATTTACTGAAGTTCCGTTAAATCCAGTAAGTTGTGTCCTTCGCAGTGTTTGCAAATTTAATGCATTGTCGCCAAGATATCCATTTTTATTTGTCATCATCGTGCTCCAGTTAGCAGCATATTCTTTGCCCATGCTAAAAGCTGCTGCATCAAGGCGGAATAAAGGGTTATAGGTTAGGTTAATATTTAAGTACTTTGTATTTCCCGTATTTGAAACAGTCAAACCGCTGTTTGTCCATGAACCATCGCCATTACCTAAAAGGCTAGGGTGCCAATCGATTTGAGAAAGTGTAGGGGTTCCGTCTAATGTGTTAGTTGTTAATTGTACAAGTGGATAAGCTGTCTCGGTTAAATTAGCAGCAGTAGCATTTGTAAGGTCAACGGAAAAGTGTTTTGATGCATAAATACGACCTTCATCCGATGATGAAAATAACATATTTGTCCCGGAAATGATAATTTTAGGCAGGGTTGTTGCGAGGGCCCCACTTGGAGCATATTTGATTACCGGAGCGTTAGCCTCATAACCGTTTAAATATAACCCCCCAGCTATTGTAATGTCTTTTGTCGAGCCAGTTAAATCAAGAATGCCATAATCGTTTAGGGTAATCGTCCGATCTGTTAAAGCTTCTTTTCCTGTAAAAGACAAACCATCAGCGGTGTTGGTAAGTTTCAAGGTGTTACTAAAAGAAGCTCCGGGAAAAGTAAATAGTTTTGCAGGTATGGTTTTTGACACTGAACTTATGAAATCCAATGTCATATCATCGGCAACAGTAATTTTACCATAGTAACCTGATAAATCGGAGCTACTGCCTAGTGTAACTGTTTTATTTCCGGCATCAATCAGAGTAGTCAATGTTGCTGTGGAACTATTATCCATTACTGAACTGGTCGCATTCAAGTTATAAGTTATTGCCGATCCATTTATTTGTCCGGTTCCAAGGTCATTAAGTTGAATACTAGTCTGTGCTATTGCCCTATTCCCGAAGCCAAGCATCGCTATTGCGATTGCAAAAAGTTTAAAAGCATTGAATAAATTTTTCATGATCATTGTATTTTTAATTCATTGTTTGATAGTTGTATATATATTGTAAAAATCTATTTGGAAGGGATTTCCGCTATGGCGGCAATGTGAAGGAAAAAAAACTCATTTTGTAAACCTTCTGTTTCCTGCCGTTCGATTGTGCTGTAAGTATGTTTTTCATAGTTATTTTTTCAAATTATTTTCTAATCAATATTTTAATTGTTTGTGACGTGCCATTGTCCTTGATGTTCAGAATATAGGTTCCATCGGGTACAGGAGGCAGGGCAATCGTGTTCAGCGAGCCGGCATCCATGTTCCTGATCAGGATCAACTTGCCCAACATGTCGTATAACATA
>JBAXWR010000053.1:0-33942 GCA_037128295.1 Mariniphaga sp. | reverse complement strand
CCATCACTGTAAATCTGACTACTGCAATTGACTCAACTAATAAATTTGCGACAATATCCAACGATGCACTATTGGAACTAATACAGAAACAGACATTTAGCTATTTTTGGGATTTCGGGCACCCGGTTTCTGGAATGGCCCGCGAACGCAATAGTTCAGGCGATGTTGTAACGACAGGAGGTACCGGATTTGGGATCATGGCCATACCTGTTGCCATTGAACGCAACTTTATTTCAAGAACTGATGGTTTATTAAGAATCCAGAAGATGGTCGATTTCCTTACAACAAAAGCTGTCCGTTTTCATGGTGCATATTCTCATTGGATAAATGGTTCTACTGGTGCAGTTGTCCCTTTCAGTACTCAGGACAATGGTGCCGATCTTGTCGAAACCTCTTACCTGATGATGGGTTTGCTCACCGCCAGGCAATATTTTGATGGAACCGCTCCAAATGAGGCAAAGTTACGCGACGACATCAACAAGCTATGGAACGATGTGGAGTGGGACTGGTTCAGAAGGGATGGGGGCAATGTGCTCTATTGGCACTGGAGTTCCAATTACGGTTGGGCAATGAATATGCCGATCAGGGGATGGAACGAATGTCTGATCACCTATGTCCTTGCAGCTTCTTCAACTATTCATGGAGTCCCTAAAACCGTCTATGATTCAGGGTTTGCCAACAATGGGGCGATGAAGAACAACAACAATTACCTTGGCATTGAACTTCCACTTGGACCTGCATTTGGTGGGCCGCTCTTTTTTGAGCATTACTCTTTCATGGGAATCAACCCAAAGGGACTGACAGACACATATGCCGATTACTGGAAACAGGTTGTGAACCATTCCAAAATAAATTATGAATATTGTAAAGCGAATTCAAAAGGTTATTACGGCTACAGCGATCTTTGCTGGGGATTGACGGCCAGTGATATAAAAGACGGATATACAGCCAGTTCGCCAACAAATGATGTCGGGGTGATCGCTCCAACCGCAGCCATTTCATCACTTCCCTATACCCCAACCGAATCCATGAAAGCCATTGGGTTTTTCTATTATCAATTGGGTGACAAGATTTGGGGAAGCTATGGGTTTAAGGATGCCTTCGATCTCAATGGAATCTGGTTTGCAGATTCGTATCTTGCAATCGATCAGGGCCCCCAGATCGTGATGATCGAGAACTATCGGACAGGTCTTTTGTGGAAATTGTTTATGGGCTGCCCCGAAATAAAAATCGGGATGAAAAACCTTGGGTTTCAAAGCCCAAATCTTTAAACTTGTATAACTAATTATTATATAATAATATACAACAATGATCTCTTCAAAGGTAATTATAATTGTTTTGAGCCTTGTGTTTGTTTATGCAAACCCATCAGACTCTTTCGGACAAGTTGTTTCCAAACAAAATAAAAATAGTAGGATACAAGTAAACAAGAATCTGTCGGACAACGAGTTACTTGAACTCGTTCAAAAACAAACATTTAGGTATTTTTGGGAGTTTGCCCATCCGGTAAGCGGAATGGCCCGTGAACGCAGTAACGAAGCTTATGGATATGGCAACGAAGTTGTTACATCAGGAGGAACAGGATTTGGCGTGATGGCGATGATCGTTGCCGCAGAAAGGGGCTGGATTTCAAGGGATACGGCAGTCAGGCACCTGTTGAAGATGGTCAAGTTCCTTGGCAAGGCCGATTCCTATCATGGCGTATTCGCGCATTGGCTCAACGGGACTACAGGTAAAACCATTCCATTCAGCCGCAAGGATGACGGAGCCGATCTGGTGGAGACCTCCTATTTATTTCAGGGGCTGCTTTGTGTCAGGCAATATTTCAATCAGGACGATAACCTCGAATCGGAACTGCGCAACCGGATCAATTCGTTGTGGAACGAAATTGAATGGAACTGGTTTACAAAAGGTGGTGAAGAGGTTTTGTACTGGCATTGGAGCCCAAATAACGGATGGGCTATGAACTTTCCAGTCAGGGGTTACAATGAATGTCTGATCATGTATGTACTGGCAGCAAGCGGTACTCGCTATCCTGTAAGCAATTCCGTTTACCATCGTGGCTGGGCGCAAAGCAATTTTTTTAAGAATGGGAAAGAGTTTTATGGGATCAAACTTCCGCTGGGATTCGATTATGGTGGTCCGTTGTTTTTCTCTCACTATTCCTTTCTGGGATTGGACCCCACAAATTTATCCGATCAATATGCCAATTATTGGGAGCAGAACAAAAACCACACGTTGATCAACCGTGCCTGGTGCATCGACAATCCGGGAAAGTTCAAAGGCTATGGAGAGAACTGCTGGGGATTGACAGCAAGCGACAATTTTGAAGGTTACAACGCCCACGCTCCCGGGAACGATCTGGGGGTGATCACACCTACAGCGGCACTCTCGGCGTTTCCCTATACACCCGAATATTCGATGCTTGCATTAAAGCACTTTTATTTCGATCTTGGCGACAAAATCTGGGGCGATTATGGGTTTGTCGATTCCTTCAGCGAATCGCGCAACTGGTATGCCAGAAATTACCTTGCCATCGATCAGGGACCTATCGTAGTGATGATCGAAAACTATCGGACTGGTTTGCTTTGGAAGCTTTTTATGAGCTGTCCCGAAATAAAAGCAGGGTTGAGGAAGCTGGAGTTCAGATCACCGGCATTGGGGAATTAGGGGAACGGCTGGCAACTGGTGGCTGGCTGTTCGTGGTAGGATTGAGACACTGCTATCAAAGAGCGACTGGCGGCTGGAAACTGGCGACTGGCTGTTCGGGGACGGAATAACGATTGATCCAAGGAAAACTTGCAGCTGGCAACTGGTTTCTGGCGCCTGGCGGTTCGAGTTAAGATTAAAACCTTGAATACTAATAATGTCTGGCTGCTGAGTACTGGAGGTCCTTGATTGGAGGAAGATTGAGTTTCTTTTCCGCGGATCGAGCCTACGGCTCTGTAATAATATCGGTTATATTTATTTTTAATTAGTTAATTATGAGGACGATAAAACTACTGCTTATTTCATATATCATTATTTTAATCTATTTCAATTCCTCTGCCCAAAAGACCTATTGTAATCCGCTGAACATCGATTATGGCTATACCCCAATTCCCAATTTCAGCGAATGGGGACGCCACAGGGCAACTGCCGATCCTGTAATTACAATGTACAAAGGTGATTATTACCTGTTTTCCACCAATCAGTGGGGCTATTGGTGGAGCCCCGACCTCAACACCTGGAACTTTGTGTCGCGGTCCTTCCTGAAACCCTGGCATAAAGTTTATGACGACCTATGCGCCCCGGCAGTTTGGGTTCAGTGCGACACGTTGCTTGTATTTGGTTCGACCTATTCGACCAATTTCCCGATCTGGATGAGCACCAACCCAAAGGCCAACGAGTGGAAAGAGGTGGTTGATTCGTTTGCAATCGGTGGCTGGGATCCCGATTTTTTTACTGACACCAATGGAAAGTTGTACATGTACAATGGAAGCAGCAATGCCTATCCCCTTTACGGAATTGAAATCAACCGCAAAACATTTGCCCCAATCGGTACCCGGAAAGAGTTGTTGCTCCTGAATGATGAACGGTTTGGCTGGCAACGTTTTGGCGAATATTCCGACAATACGTTTCTCGACCCGTTTATGGAAGGTGCCTGGATGACCAAGCACAATGGGAAATACTATCTGCAATATGGTGCCCCGGGAACCGAGTTCAGCGGTTATGCCGATGGAGTTGCAGTGTCGGAGCAACCACTGGGCTATTTTGCACATCAGTCTATGCCATTGTCTTATAAGCCTGGCGGTTTTGCCAGGGGTGCAGGTCACGGTGCTACTTTTACTGACAAATGGGACAACTATTGGCACATAAGTACTTTAGCTGTTTCTGTAAAAAACAATTTTGAACGTCGTTTAGGTCTATGGCCTGCAGGTTTCGACAAGGAGGATGTGATGTATTGCAATACTGCTTTTGGCGATTATCCACATACCCTTCCTACCGGAAAAGCCGACCACCTCGATAGCCGTTTTACGGGTTGGATGCTGCTCAATTACAACAAACCGGTGACCGTTTCCTCAACACTTGGAAGTTACCATTCCAACAATGCAGTGGACGAGAGCATCAAAACTTACTGGTGTGCCAAAACCCCCAATTCAGGTGAATGGATTGCTTCCGATCTTGGGGAGGTTTCAACAGTCAAAGCTATTCAAATCAACTACGCCGATCAGGATGCAACGATTCTTGGTAAACAACCCGGACTTTACCATCAATACAAATTGTTGTATTCCACCGATGGCATAAAATGGAAATTGCTGATTGATAAGAGTTTAAATAAAACGGATGTTCCACACGATTATCTTGAACTTACCACTTCCGTGGAAGCCAGGTTTTTTAAACTGGAAAACATCCATGTCCCGTCAGGGAAATTTGCGATCAGCGGATTGAGGGTTTTCGGAACCGGACATGGCACCAAACCTGAAGCAGTAAAGGATTTTGTAGTTCTCCGTACCCAAAGCGACAAACGAAGTGCCTGGCTCAAATGGAGACCCGTGGATAATGCCACCGGTTACAACATTTATATGGGTATTGCGCCCAACAAACTGTACAATTGCATCATGGTTTATGGAGCCAACGAATACTGGCTCAAAGCAATGGACCGGGAGATGCCTTATTACTTTACCATTGAGGCGTTTAATGAAAATGGTATTTCTGTAAGAACTCAATTAATCAAATCCGAATAAATTTTTAGATAATGAGAAAGCTATTATTAACGGTTGTTTTACTGACAGTTGTCTTCTTTACGCAAGCACAAGTAAAACCTGTGGTGGATGCTAAAATGAATGCATTCATTGCCAACCTGATGGCAAAGATGACCCTTGATGAAAAATTGGGACAGCTTAACCTTCCGGCTGCGGGGGATATTACAACCGGACAGGCAAACAGTTCAGATGTGGCGCGGAAAATCAAGGAAGGGAAAGTGGGGGGGCTTTTCAATATCAAGTCGGTCAGCAAGATACGCGATGTGCAAAAAATCGCCGTAGAACAAAGTCGGTTAAAAATTCCGTTAATTTTTGGGATGGATGTGATCCATGGTTACAAAACAGTTTTCCCGATCCCCCTTGGATTGTCATGTACCTGGGACATGGGACTGATTGAAAGATCTGCCCGTATTGCAGCCCAAGAAGCAAGTGCCGATGGGATTTGCTGGACTTTCTCACCGATGGTGGACATATCGCGCGATCCACGCTGGGGCCGTATGTCGGAAGGATCGGGAGAAGATCCTTACCTTGGGGCACAGGTTGCAAAAGCCATGGTAAAAGGATATCAGAGCGATGACCTTAAAAAGGAGAATACAATTCTGGCATGTGTAAAGCATTTTGCATTGTACGGAGCTATAGAAGCAGGACGTGAATACAACACGGTCGATATGAGTAGAATCAGAATGTACAATGAATATTTTGAACCCTATAAGGCTGCCGTTGAAGCAGGTGCAGGCTCTGTAATGACCTCGTTTAACGAAATCGATGGTATTCCTGCGACAGCAAATCGGTGGCTGGTCAATGATGTTTTGCGCAAACAATGGGGATTCAAAGGTTTTGTTGTCACCGATTATACGGCAATTATGGAAATGTCGGAACACGGTTTGGGCGACCTGGCAACAGTTTCGGCACTTGCTTTACATGCCGGAATCGATATGGACATGGTCAGTGACGGCTTTTTGAATACATTAAAGCTCTCCTCATCTGGAGGTAAGGTTTCTCAGTTGGTAATTCAGGCAGAAATCAACCTTGCCTGTCGCCGGATACTGGAGGCCAAATACAGGCTAGGTTTATTTGATGACCCATATCGTTATTGTGACGATAAAAGGGCAGCCAATGAGATCTTTACGCCCCAAAACCGTCAGGAAGCCAGGACAATTGCTGCCCAGTCGATGGTATTGTTAAAGAATGACAATCAGGCACTTCCATTGAAAAAGAAAGGAACGGTTGCTTTGATTGGGCCACTTGGCGACAATCGTGAAAACATGACCGGTACCTGGTGCGTAGCAGCCGATTTCAATAAATGTGTCTCCCTTCTTGACGGATTAAAATCAGCAATTGGAAACGAGGCAAAAATCCTCACCGCCCGCGGAACCAATTTTGTAAACGATCAGGCCCTTGATTCAAGAATAAGTATCTTTGGTAAACCTACCTATTTCGACAAACGATCACAGGCAGAAATGGTAGCAGAAGCTGTGGAAGTTGCCAAGAAATCGGATGTAATCGTTGCTGCATTGGGCGAGTCGGCTGAAATGAGTGGCGAATGTTCGAGCCGGTCGGATATCAACCTTCCTGAAAATCAGAAAGAGTTATTGAAAGCGTTGCTGGCAACCGGAAAACCTGTGGTGATGGTCCTTTTTACAGGCCGACCGCTTTCGTTGACATGGGAAAATGCCAATGTACCGGCAATACTAAATGTATGGTTTGCAGGAACAGAGGCAGGCGATGCGATTGCAGATGTTTTGTTTGGCAAGGTCAATCCTTCAGGTAAACTAACGGCTACCTTCCCTCAAAATGTGGGGCAGGTCCCAATCTATTACAACCATAAAAACACCGGAAGACCTTTGGCAGATGGGACGTGGTTCCAAAAGTTCAAATCGAATTACCTCGATGTTCCGAACGAGCCGCTTTATCCGTTCGGATATGGATTGAGCTATTCAAAGTTTGAATATGGAGATTTAAAACTGAGTACAACTCAGGTAAAAGGGAATCAGACTGTTAAGGCTACTATCACGCTTGCCAATTCCAGTAAAGTGGATGGCACGGAAGTAGTACAGCTTTACATTCGTGATCTTGTCGGCAGTGTGACCCGTCCTGTTAAGGAATTGAAAGGGTTTCAAAAGATCGCTCTAAAAGCTGGTGAGTCGAAACAGGTAACCTTTAGCATTACACCACAGGATCTTAAATTTTACAACAACGACCTGAAATACGACTGGGAACCTGGTGACTTTACAATTATGGTCGGTGGCAATTCAAGGGATGTGAAATCGGGTAAAGTGAATTGGGTGAAGTAAAAGTCCAATGCTTGTGGGTAGGATCGGGTCATGTGATTTCCAATTGAGTAAATACAATGCGATTGGGAATCACATGGCCCGTTGGCTCTTTCCAAAAAAATTGCGGATTGTTGCGGCAACGGCTCAAATCAAGATACCATTAAACGTTTCGATAACTGCGCAGGCCAAACCTAACAAAGGCAACGCATTGGGAAAACAAGCAAAATAATAACCCTATTCAGGTAGCAAGAAACTAAACGTGCAACCTTTGCCAGGAATGTTTTCGCTGGTGACAAAAACTTTCCCACCCAACTTTTCGATGATACGTTTCGCGATCGACAGGCCAAGACCATGCCCTTCTACCTGTTTTTGTCCCAACCTTTCGAAATCCATAAAAAGTTTATTCACAAATTCAGGAGATAATCCAGGTCCGTTGTCAGAAATCCAGAAACTGAAAAAGCCATTTGCGGCTTTTTCACTGCCCATAACAATCTTCGGTGGATCACCACCATATTTAATCGCATTACTAATCAAATTGACCCAAACTTCTTCAATCCATTGACTATGTCCCATCACGACAGGCCATTCCTCTGGATATTCTATGATAGCACCCCTGGATTCCGCCAGACGTTTTAATCGACCAACAGCCTCTTTGACAATGGAATACATGTCAATATTTATGGATACGATATCTTCTTTCCTAATCCTTGACAGGAGGAGCAGTTCATCGACAATCTCCACCATTTTTTGACTTTGCGTGTTGACCATGTCAAGTAATTCCAGAGCTTCTGTTGCATTCTGGCTGAGGATGTAATCCTTAATAAAATCGGTAAGGCCAATCATCCCACTGATTGGATTCTTCAGATCATGTGCCACCGACCGGGCATAAGCATCAAGATCGGCGATTAGTTTTTCCTTTTCAATGATCTCATTTCTTAACAGGACATTTGTTTCAATTGCCTCATCCAATGCCTTTTTCCGGATCGAAATATCGTGCAAAAGATAGATTTTTCCGATCAACTTGTTTTTGGAGTCGGTTACCCTGCTGTATTTTACTTCGTAATACCTTAATCCTGATGGAGTCGGTATTGTCGTTTCTGCCACATAATCATTCTCTTCCGGATGCAATGATTCTTCGTTCACAAACAGGTTACTAAACCTGAGAACGGGGATTCCCAGAAGATCCTCGCGTTGAGTATTGATGATGTTCTCGAAAGCCTGATTTACATCAACAATTCTGTTGGCCATATCAACCACCATAACGCCATCGCTTAATTTGTTGATGGTTTGTTTGCGGGCTATTGGTACAACATCGAACATCCGCTGGTAATAAATCCCGAGAGCGGCTAGGCCTCCGGAAAAGATCAATGCAATCGGGGTTAGGTCTGCTCTTAGTGACGTAAGCTTAAAAACATAAAAAATGCTGGTTATCAATGGCAATACAGACGCTATAATCAGATAGACCAACTGAATTTTAAACGTTTTGAAAAAATGATAGGTACCGATCAGCAAAACGCCTATGGCCGAAACTAAGGCAAAATACTCATAAATCGCAAACACCCAAAACCACTTCCCATAAATATAAGCACTTTCGTTTGTTTCGGGATAGAATTCAACTTTTTCCCAAATTAAATGATTCTGAGGGTAGGTAAAAACAAGCAGTATCGTTATAACGGGTATAGCCATCAGAAGCGCAACCATATTAAAGCTGTTCTGTCTATAAAGCTGGGTATAGGCCAATGTAAAAAGCAAGAAAAATATCGATGTGGTTGATGAACCGAGATATCCGATTTGCGACCAGAAAATTTTAAATCCCAAACTTGTGGCTGCATGTTCAAACCCATCCGAAAGTGCCCATATCGCTGCCGCAAATTCAAATAATATAAGGAAAATTACCCCATTGGCACTTCTTCTTTTCATCAATCCAAGGATTAATGCCAAAGCAAGAAACCCCGAAAGGGATCGCAGGATAAACATTAAATTAAATTCGATGAGCATGATATCTTAATATCTAAAAAAGTGCCTTAACTCCTTCCATTACCAATTGAGGATCCGGATCCAACGGAAAAACAAGGGAAGTCTCCAAATAATTGATCTTGTGTTCACGTTTAAACTTTTCGATTCCACCTCCGGTAATATTCAGCATTATCACACCGTTTTTGTCGATACTACCCGTTTTTGCAGACTGAACCAATGAGGCAACTGCCACTGCTGCAGCAGGTTCAAGGTCATTTCCTTCGCTTTGTAAAAACAAATCAGCAGCTTCTGATGCTTCTTGATTGGTGACAGCAAGAATTTCTCCACCTGAATCTTTCATGGCATCGTAAAGGCCGCCAACCAAACTATAGGGTGGTTTCCGATTTGAAAGAACTTTTGCGTTGATCTCCTCAACCTGTTTCCTGGCAATATCATCATTAATTGGAAGCATATCGCGCGAACCTGCATCCCAGGCTTCTTTTATAGGAAGGAATGGTGCATTTTGCGAAAGCATCAACTTCATTTTTGTAGTCCCAAAACGTCCATCTTCAAGAAAGCGAAGGTTGGCCTCCCAGGCTGCAATGGCACCCGTACCGCTACCGATCGCCTGAAAATAGTAATCGGGGATCCTTCCAATTTCGGTAACTGCCGATAATACGGTCGTCCCCATCCCATCGCGGCGTGCCACATTCTTTGCGCCACCTTCTGGATAAAACCCCTTAATCTGACAGGCTAGATTGGACAAATGGATCGCATCAAAATAATCGCCACCCGATTCCGCAGCGATCAATTTAACGCAGGGATCGATTTCCTGCGCAAACCAAAGCGCATTCAGGTTATCTTTTGGGACACATATTAAAACAGGGATTTTATTCTCTGAACAAACTTTTGCAAAAGCACGGGCAGTATTTCCTGCCGATGCCACAACCATAACCCCCGTGGTATTGCTGTTTTGACGGGCACAAACCGAGAAGGCTTCACACTCCTTGAAAGTTCCGGTTTGCATCAATGCCCCTTTTTCGGGCCAATAACCGTTAAAGGTAATATAAAGATTCGCCAACCCAAGTTCTTTGGCAAGCCCTAAACTTTTGTAAGTAACCGGTGCACCCGATCCCTTCAAAGTTCTTGATACAGGCAACCAGGAGGCAAATTTATATAATCCAGGAAGTGTCTCATCGACAATTAGTTGCTTATTATTGTAGATTGCCCTGAGTAGAGAAGGTTTTTCATTTTTGGGGCAATTCAACTCCCAATTGTTGTCCTCTAAGGTTTCCCCGCAGCAAAGCGATTGAAGATGGTATTTGGTTTTAACGAAATTTGTCATGGCAATATATTTAATCCCCAAAAGTAATTTTTTCAAAGGAATAAACTACCAAAAATTGCTTCGTGAATTAATGTGATGGCTCAATTTGTTTCAGGAATATCGTGTGTTCATAACAGAAAGAAAATTTACCGGAACTACAGGATCCAAAACTCAGACTCTGAGTTGTTAATGAACTGTTTAGATGAATACAAAAGTTTATATTTGAATTAATCGCCAATCAGTAATATAAGTTATTGATAACTTATGTAAGTTTAACCCTTAATTCGTATAACTAATTAATATGTAAATGTATAGAATCGCATTGCTCCTTGGACTTCTGATTTTTGTGTTTGGTTGTACTTCACCCCAATCAACCTTCTATGTTGATAATCAAATAGGAAATGACAATAACCTAGGAACTCAGGACAAACCCTTTAAAACGATTAAAAAGGTGAATACACTCTCATTAAAGGCTGGCTATTCGGTTTTGTTTTCAGGTGGCCAGACTTTTGAAGGAAACCTAAAATTCAAAGGTGCTGCAGGAACTAGGGAACAACCTATATTGATTGGATCTTATGGGAAAGGTCGTGCCACGATTCATGGAGGCACAGGAAATTCCGTATGGGCAGACAGTTGTTCGTGGTTACAGGTTAAAAACCTGAAGGTCGTCGGAGATGGCAGACTAAATGGCAACAAAGGGAGTGGTATCGAATTTCGTCATGTTCTAAACTGTAAAATAGATAGTCTCGAAGCAAGTGGGTTCCTATGGTCAGGCATAAAGGCTTTGGGTGGTAAAAATCTGAAGATTACCAATGTTTATGCCCATGATAATGGATTTTCAGGAATCAATGTTGAATCAGATGGACAAGATGCAGGTGGCCTGGAAGGATCGGGTGGCAAGACTTTTAGGAATGTTTACATTGCCAACAGTGTTGCGGAAAATAACCCGGGTTGTCCGGTGGTAATGAACAACCATTCAGGAAATGGGATCCTGATCGGGGGTGTCACAAATGGGCTGATTGAATATTGTGAGGCCATGAACAACGGATGGGACATGCCCCGCGATGGAAACGGTCCGGTAGGGATCTGGGCTTATCAGAGCGACAGTATCACGATTCAATATTGTTATTCGCATCACAACAAAACTTCCACAAAAGGAAAAGATGGGGGAGGATTTGACTTTGATGGCGGGATCACGAATTCGGTGATGCAGTACAATTATTCGGCCCATAATGAAGGTGCCGGGTATGGGATCTTTCAATATGCCGGGGCAACCGCATGGACCAACAACACAATCCGTTACAACACAAGCTACAACGATGGGTCAAAAAACGGGAAATGTGGTATCCTGATGTGGTGCGATCCCTCGGCCATTCCAATGAAAGGTTTCAAAGCCCATCAGAATACAATCGTCAATGATCAAGGCTATTGCGTAAACTTCGAACCGGGTAACTATCCCGATTTTATTTTTGAAAACAATCGTTTCTCATTAACTGTACCCAGCGACCGTTTTATAGGTGGGTCGTTTACAGGGGCAATATTCAGGAAGAATCTTTATTGGACAAACCAACTTAAAGAACCGGAGAAAATTTAGTTGACAGATTTCAATAAACAACAATCTAATTGTTCAGTTTTTGAAAGTATTCAGTCTTTAATGTACCGTTTTCTCCGTCTCGGTACCTGACAACCATTCTCCCGTTTTGAATCATTATTTTGTTTGTGCCAAGTTGTTGATATATAAGATCTTTATAATTTGAATCAATCGTTATTCTGATTAACGATGGCATTTCTATTTTCCCGGGAATAACTTTTAATTCACGTCCTTTTATTGTAAAAGCAACACTGTCTGTTACTTGTCCGGAATACTGGATCTCGCCGATTGAATCAGTCACAAAATATCTTTTTATTCCATTTTGAAAAATTGCCACATTTAGCCTTGAAATGCCTTTAAAACTCTCATTGATGTTGATTAGGTTATTCAAGTTCTTTTTATTTATTGACTCAAAAACATGAGTGACCCTAATTGTATCAGGAATGGAATCCGGGGTCAAAATTAAGAAATCAGGTACAATCTTCCATTTTCCATGAGTTGATTCCCATTGTGTATCATCCCTATATTCAAAGGTATAAGTGCTATCTTTTTTTAATTCTATCAAGTTCTGGAAATGACATCTCCAATACATATCATAGCAAAGCTGATATTTACCAAAGTCGATCTGCTGGCAATAAATAGACTTTGTTAAAATCAGAATTGTTAACAAACAAAATAATCTTGCTCTCACATTAAAACTTATTCTTGCAATTCAGTAAGCTGATCAGAATAATATTTTTAAAAATGCCTGTAATTATCACTTACACAATATTTTAGCTGCTGTCATTTTTGGATTGGCCTGAACAGCTGAAATTATCTTCAGCAGTTGCTCTCCCATTCCGATTTTGTATCCGGAAGAGAATAGGTACACATTCCCCGCATCATCGCAAAATAGCACAAGCGGCAGTTTATCTTTCAGACCTTCGCCATAAATAACAGAAATGGCTTTTAGAATATTGTCATCCAGGTCGATACCTGTTTCCATTTTATTAGGAAGCTGATAGGTTTTCAAAACTCCAGCCTGACCTGCCTTTTCGGCTGGAATGGCAAACACGAATTGTCCGCCCCATTTATTGAAATGATCAACATACGGTCCCAAATCGTTGAGGATGTGTTTCGAGGGTTCCTTGTCGGGATCCAGCAATACCAAAACCGAATAGTTACCATTTACAAGTGACGATATACTGACAGGTTTTGCAGCACCTATTATTTGAAGGTTCAATTTGCTCAAATCCAGCTTACCCGATGGTTTGAGATCGCCCGATTGCTTGCGTAGTTCCACGGGCTGAGTGGTCAGTTTCCCTTTTTCAATGGCAAAGAAGGTCATCTGGCTCAACACCGACCCATCTTCAAGACGATTGCCAGTGACCAAAGAATATTGGCCAACTTCCAGTGATACAGGCTTATCCGAATTGTTTATTTTTTGTCCTTCCGGAAATTCAAGTGTCCGGTAAAACCCATCCCGAAGGAACCCAATGGTATAATGCAATGAATACTGTGGCACAACCGGATTGTTTTTGTCGATCAGTTTCAGTAAACCTTTTTCAGGTTGGGTCGGAATGGCCTGATCGAAACTTGCACGGGTCCATTCCCCGTTCTTATTGTACTCAGGAATTCTGGTTTCAGGATTGAGGCGCGCCGGAATCCCAAACGAACGGCAGGAAGCCACAAAGAAGATATCCCTCGAATCAGGGTCAGAAACCCTCAGATTGTAAACGCCTATCGGTGTCAGTGGTGCCCTTGAATGTTTATTGGCTTCGGTATTGATTGTGATATTTTTACGAATCCAATCTGTAAGAACAGAAATGTCGGTACGCGCCGACTTTTCCATCTCATCACCAAAAGCTACCCGCAAAAAGCCGCGCCATGAACTTAAGTTTTCGAGAGCAATACGCGGGTTGAGGACATATTTCGAAAATAATTCTTTATCAACCACTAAATTATTCGAGCCTACCTCCTGGGTCCTTATGAGATGGTCGGTCAGGATCGATTCCGGTGCATCACTTAAATCTTTATCAGCCAGTTGACTTGCCATTGCAAGGACGGTGCTTCGAAAATCTGAACTGTTTTTCTCAAGGTAAAGTGAGATTTGATCCCAATTGCCATAACTTAGTTTGATCATCCTCGAAATAGAGTCGAACGGTAACTTTGTTTTTTGGGCAAAACCTGCGATCCAGGCCGAATCTTTAAAGGTTTTCATATAGGTATTCCGGATCGAATCTTCATTGGCCATTCGCTTGTCGTTTACTTTGCGTGCCGCTTCAGAAACAGTCTGGGTAATTTTCTTTGTATGTGGCGGGATCAGGTCAAACAATTCGGACTTGTTTGCTGGTATAGTCTGGTTAAGTACAAGTTTAACTGTATCAACCTCTGGTACAGATAGTTTCTGATAACCGAATTTCCCGTTTTTTGAAGCCCAGATAATCAGGTCACCCATACCGGTATTGATTCCGGTCAAACCAGCACCATTGGTGTAACTTGTCGCAATCGGGTAATATTCGGCATAATTGTACAATTGGAATTCCACTTTTGCACTGTCGGCAGGTGTCCCGTCACTATTTTTGACCGAGATGGTTACATCTTTAACTGTTGCATAGTTTGATGTCAGGTTGAGCTCCGAAAAACGGTCCAACGCAGTGATGACCCGCTCGGTTCCGAAATAATGGCCATAAGCACGCGTATGAACCAACATCACACGTTTGGAGGGTTCGGTAAACCAACCCATGTTCAGATCAACGTCCGGTTCACAGGCACCCAGATAGCTCCATTTGCCATCAATCCAAACCTCAACCCAGGCATGGTTATCGTCGGAATGGGCCCAGCGTGGCGTATAAACCTGACGGGCTGGGATTCCAGCTGTCCGCATCGCCGAAACCGTAAAGGTCGATTCTTCGCCACATCGCCCAAAAGTTTTCTTGATCGTGCTTAAAGGGGCACTTGTACGTGAATCGGTTCCGCGATAATTCACTTTTTCGTGGCACCAATGATTGATTTCCAAAGCAGCCTCCTTCATTCCCAAGCCTTTAATCCGCTCCTTGATTTCGGGGTACATCAATTCCCTGAAATTGTCCATGTTTTCGTTGTTCACCCTCGTTGGCAATACAAAATGGAGAAATTCACCTTCGGGAATCGTCTTACCCCATGGCATCTCCCGTAGGGTTTGCAAACTTAGTCTTACATTTTTTAGGAAGAATTCCGGTTTGTAGTCGGCAAGGTCGCTCAAGGGCATATAAGCATATAAAAATTCAAGAGCCTCCTTTTCATTCCCGGACAGTTTCTGTTTGAAAATATCCCAGATGGGGATGATGCTTTTAGAAGTCAAATCTTTTTGAACGGTCAGCATCCGCTGAATATCTGCCTTGCGTTCAGGACTTTGAATTAAAGACTCTTGTTTGGCGCACGAAGCTAATATTGTGAATATAAGGACAATAGAAAATAATTTATTTGCCATCGAATTTGATTTTAGAACCTGCCGGACTGCGGAAGGGGATGGGCAAATATAGGAATATTCGTGATTTGGTGAATGAGAATAGGTTACGTTTCGGATAATTGCCGAACTTTTAAATACATCAGGAAACCATTGGCATTCTTCGATGTGATTAAAGGAAAAATGACAAACAACATTACAGCACTTTCTCCCTCAGGAACTGTCATTGCGCGGAGTGCGGCTCATTCTAAATTTGAAGGATAATCGCCTGCACTCCAAAGCAATCTCATACTAAGAAGCACCATCACAAAAGCATTGTTCTGAAAGTGCTTCAAAGATTGGATTGCTTCCCGAATCGTAAACTCTCGGGACATATAACCAAACATGCTGATCCTGCTAATAATTTATTATACAGACATTTGGTTCGCAATGACAATTCGGTGGAGAGGATCGTCCTAACGGAAACGGTGCTAACCATTTTGTCTTTCTTTTCGCAAGGCGATGCCGTTGGGCCAGGGTATGCTGCCACTGCGTGGCGATTACCCTGTTTGGATTTTGATTTGAATCTATAATCATGGCCTGTTTTGCATATTCCAAGCACATTTCCCAATTTGAAGCACGATCACCAGCCCGGCACAATCAACAGGCCGAAGGCCTAATATAACCTAGCCCAATGGCAACGCCTTGGGAAACGGAAACCCATCTAAGGGCAACGTTTTGGAAAAACAAGCAAAATTTCGGTTTTCGCAACAAAATACCAAAAATTCCCCGAAGATTAGACAGCAAAATCAAAACAGGTATGGAAATACACTATGAACTAAAAGGAACAAACCAACCGAAAACCGCCATCGTCGTGACGGGCACCGGGGGTGCTGCTGTCGCGGAAAGACACACTACAGTTCGTCCATCCGTCGACCCAACAACCACCACGCAATACACGTTTCGAGCCTGAAGATGGACCTTTAGGGTTGCTTTGTGGTGAACTGCTATAACTATCGTACCAATCGCTGCACCACTCCCATACATTGCCGCTCATATCGTATAAGCCAAATTGGTTGGGTAGTTTTGTACCTACTACATGGGTAGTGAAGTTGCCGTTTTCACCATACCAAGCGTAGTTGCCCAAAATGCTTTCGCTGTTGGTTCCGGCATATTTGTTCCGGCTGTTTTCGCCCCCACCTGCGGCATATTCCCATTCGGCCTCGGTTGGCAATCGGTAAGTCTTGCCGGTCTTTGCATTAAGCCTATTGATAAACACCTGCACATCGTGCCAGTTTACAATCTCCACAGGCAAGTTGTCCCCTTTGTAACTGCTTGGGTTGCTCCCCATAACGGCAACCCATTGCGCCTGTGTCACCTCTGTTTTGCCGATGCTGAACTCGCTTACTGTTACGGTATGAACGGGTTTTTCGTCACTTCCACCATCGTTGCTGCCCATTTGGAAAGTACCGCCTTTGATGGCCACCATTTCGATGGTTGCACCATTTACTGTTTCGGTAAACGATTGTGCGCCAAATCTGAGGCTAAAGGAGGTTTCGCCACCTGATTGGGAAATTGAAACTGTCCTTTCGGCTTTTTTATCGCCAAGTTGTATCTGTAAAGTGTGGTTGCCAAAAGTAAGGCTTCCGCTGTAAGGTGTTTGCCCAACTGGGTTGCCATCAATGGAAAGCATTGCCCCAGCGGGTTCCGATGTAATGGAAACTGCCCTTCCATTCACAAGGGTTTCTGTTACCTGGGTAGTTTCGCCTTCGGCAATTGTAACTGTCTTTGTCGTTGTGGCATAACCCAGTAAACTGAGGGTGAGGGTATAGTCGCCTATCAACAGGTTGCGGAGTGTGGCAGGGGCAGTCCCTTTGTTTTCGCCTCCCAGGGTTATGGTGGCATTAACAGGGGTTGTCATCACCTTTAAGGTTCCTATCTTGGCAACAGGCTGTAAGGTAACGGTAAGCGGTTGGCCGGAAACGACTTCGCGCTTTTCGGAGGCAGAGGTATATTTTTCCTTTTTGGCCTCGAAGTTATAGACACCGGGCAACAATCTCCCTTCCCAGGTACCATTCCCCTTCCGTTCGCCAGCAATGTAGATATCGGAAGCTGGATTGGTTGTCACTGTTACCGCTGCAAAGGTGGGTGCAAGCACAACCGGCAAATTGATGGATCCGCCGGCTTGCATGACAACTTTTTCGGTGGCCATCTTGTACATGTTGAGCCGCAGCGTTACCGTATGCTCGCCCGATTTGACCTGTTCAAAAGTACAGGGCGTTACCTTCCCGGTAGGTTGCCCATCAAGGCTTACCGTTGCTCCCTGTTCGGGGGAAGTCGTGATCTTGAGTGTTCCAAAGTCGGGTTTCATCGTCACGGTAACTGTCTCTTTTTTGTCGGCGGTCAGATCCACTACGCCTGCGGTCGGCAGATAAAGGTCGCGGCTGAGGCGATAGGTGTGCTTGCCAATTGGCAGCTCGTTCTGGTAGGGGGTCTGGTTGGCGGGTTGGTCATCGATAAAGATATCTGCACCGGTTGGCTCAGTGGTAACCACCAACCATTGAGAGGCAATTTGCTCGGCTTCAACAACGGTTGTTACCTTGGCAGTGGTCAATTCCAGTATATAAACTGTAGCCCTTTCAATTGGAAGCGGGTACGCATAATCGCGCAAAATTCCCAATTGGGGATGCTGAATGGTTATACGTTTGGCACCATATGGGACATAGATCCAGTATTCGCCGGTCTTGGGTTCTGCCGCAACAATGCCCAGCCCATCGGAATCCCATGTAAAACCGGTCTGTGTTGTTACCACTTTAATGATAGCGCAAACATCGCCGTTCTGGTCTTTTTTTGGTGCATAGGTGCGGGCCGTCAAATCGTTTTCTTTTCTTTCAAAGGACTTTACGCTGATTTTTGGCTGTGCAAAAAGGGTGCTGCAGATCAAAAGCAACAACATTAAGGAAAATAGGGTTTTCGTACTCATAAATCTGGTTTGAAATAAGAATTTAGGGCAATAAAACTAACAAAAGATTATAAAAGAAAAGTACCTAAAATATAATTTGGTGTGACTGGTCATTTCAAACGACCAACCATCAACCCCTCCCCAAAAAAACGGGGCTGGCTGTTACAAATGAGGGATATCGTGTTCCAAACGAAGGGGTTTAAAAAGTAACTCCGTTAGGAGTACCCCAATAATAACCTTCGGTTTTAACCGGAGACAGATGAATGAACAGCACCCAAACTTCCAGCCGCCACTTGCCAGCCGCCAGCAGCATCACAAACTGCTCACCTTTCCGACCTTAAATGTCACCGCATAGATTGAAGGGGCTGCCTTTATAATCGATTCGGGAACTGAAATCTTAAACCCATTTCCATCCACCTTCCATTTCAAAGACGAACCCTTTTTACCCAACATGGTTACTTTTGCACCTTTTTCAGGAACAAATCCCTTCACCTGAATTTCGGCAGGTAATTTCTCGTTTTCGGACAATAGATAAATCACATTAGCAGAACCGTCTTTGCCTTTGGTAAACCGGAGTTTCCCATCGTTGTAGGGTGCAATAGGGCGTGTTCCATAAATTGCATCTCCATTGATCCTCATCCAAGTACCAATCTCGGCCAAACGGCTGTAAGCCTCGTCATACCATGTTCCGTCGGGTCCGGGGCCGATATTCAGCAAGAGGTTTCCACCTTTGGCCACAATGTCGTTGAGCATATGGATCAATTGCCGCGTCGGCATCATCTTGGCATTGAATGAATAGGACCACCCACCGCCCAAAATCATACACGATTCCCAAGGATAAGGCAACAATTTATCTGGAACACGGTTTTCAGGTGTGAGGTAATTCTGGTTCTTCCCTTCAACAGCACGGTCAACCACAATGGCAAGTGGCTGCTTTGACCGGATTTTTGTGACCAGTTCATCCATTTTAACATCCTGATTGTAAGGCTTTTTTACGATAAATCCAGGAATATTGGGAGATTCTCCTTTTACTTCGCTTTTCTGCACCCAGCCACCATCGAACCATAAAAGGTCTATTTTCCCATAATTGGTGCAAAGCTCCATCACCTGGTTATGGGTAAAGTTCACATACTGGTTCCATTTTTCGGGATATCTTGCAGGGTCATAATTAACATTTCTATCGAGAGGTGGAAACTGTGGCCACCAGTAATCTGTATTGTGCCAGTCGGGTTTGGAGAAATAGGCGCCAATCCATAATCCTTGGTTCCTGAAAGCATTGAAGATCTCCTTCGTCACATCGGCTTTGGGATTGGTATGAAAAGGGGTTTCTTTACCGGTAATTTTGTAATCGGTGTATTTGCTGTCGAACATGCAGTAACCATCGTGGTGTTTGGTCGTAAAGACAACATATTTCATCCCGGCATCTTTGGCGGCAATCGCCCACTTTTCAGGATCGAATTTTGTAGGGTTGAATGTCTTTGCAAGATTCTCGTACTGTTTCTTATAAGCAAAATAATCTTTCACTGTGTCGGGGATGCACCACCCTTCATCTTCAGGGCAAATCGACCACGACTCTACTATACCCCACTGACTATAGGTACCCCAATGCATTAACAGACCAAATTTGATGTCCTGCCATTCTTCTATGCGTTGACGGATCTTTGGGTCAGGATCAGGAAAATACTTTTGTTCTTCGTGTTGGGCAATAACTGGAAGCCAGGTACAAGCCAATAAAAAAAGGAAGATCAAACGTTTCATGATGTACAGATTTTGTATTTCACAAATGTATAAATTTTAGCTATTTTTGAGCAATATGTAAATATACAATTCTTAAGTTCAATCTGAAATCGTGTCCGATGAGAAAATTGACAATTACCTTTCTTTTGGCATATATCCTGTGTATGTTTCCTATCTTTACAAAAGCTCAGGTTTTCAATGATTTGTACGAAAACCTATTTGTCCCAACAAGGAATTATGTTGTGAATAAATCGGTTGACCCAATCATGATAGACGGGAAAGCTGACGAAACTTCCTGGGAAAGGGCTCAATGGACAGATGATTTCATCGACATTGAAGGACTTAGAATGCCAAAGCCATCCCTACAAACAAGGGCTAAGATGCTGTGGGACAATAATTACCTTTATATTTTGGCCGAACTGGAGGAACCCAATATCTGGTGTTATTACATAACCAGAGACCAGATTGTATTTCATGAAAATGATTTTGAGATTTTTATCGATCCGGATTGTGATGCGGAAAACTATTTTGAATTTGAATTGAACGCATGTAATACCCTATTTGACTTGTTCCTTCCTAAGCCTTACAACAAACGGGGAATTGCCGATATTGGTTGGAATGCCCAAGGTTTTAAAAGTGCCGTTTCGATCGATGGGACACTGAACAATCCAATGGATACCGATAAAAAATGGACTGTGGAGGTTGCCATACCCTATGAATGTCTTAAAAGCAAGGGAATTATTCCGGTTCCGGCAGAAGGGAGTGTTTGGAAAATCGATTTCTCCAGGGTCGAGTGGAACACTATTGTAGTTGATGGAAAATATCGTAAAGTAAAAGATCCACGAACCGGGCGGTTCCAGGCAGAGAATAATTGGGTTTGGAAAGCAATTGGCAAAATCAATATGCATATTCCTGAAAAATGGGGAACACTTCAGTTTTCAAATACTATCGCAAAGTAAAAAAATAATCAACATGAAAAAAAGGGATTTTATTAAATCATCGTTTCTAACCGGGATCGGCTTGATGGGTGCCAACTCGTCCATGGCCATGCCAGAACTTCCAAAGAAAAAAAATGCCGGACCAAAACATTGGGTCTGGGAAAATCCCAATAAAAAGGAGGATGAAAAAACCCTCACAGAAAAATATACAAAGTTTTATGAAGCCGGAATCCGGGGAATGTTTTTCGAAAACGAAAGCGAGCTTCACTTTAAGATAGCCAAAGCTTCGGGGTTAGAGGCCCATCGCTGGATGTGGACTATGAATCGTGGAGAGAAGGAGTTGCTTGAAAATCATCCCGATTGGTACGCGGTCAGCCATGACGGCAAATCATGTGCGACCAATCCTCCTTACGTAGGTTACTATCGCTGGTTATGCCCCTCAAAACCTGAAGTGTTGCAATACCTTAAAGATCAGGTTAAAGAGATTCTGAACAAACCAAATGTGGACGGTATCCATCTCGATTATATCCGTTTTTGCGATGTTATTTTACCGGTCAACCTTTGGAAAAACTACAAAATCGATCAGTCGAGCGAATTGCCGGAGTACGATTTCTGCTACTGCGAAACCTGCAGGAAGAATTATGAGGCAAAATATGGGACCGACCCCCTGAAACTGGAACACCCCGACCAAAGCCCATCGTGGCGCAAGTTCAGGTACGACCTGATTACCAATGTCGTGAACCAGTTGTCGGATGTGGCGCATCAATCACATAAAGTTGTCACGGCTGCTGTATTTCCAACACCTGAAATTGCAAGGCGGATTGTTCGCCAGGATTGGACCAACTGGAAATTGGATGGGGTGTCCCCCATGATCTATCACGGGTTTTATCGGGAACCCGTCAGATGGATCGGCGATGCAGTTGAAGAGGGCATCCACTTCCTGTGCGGGAAATTTCCGCTTTATGCCGGACTTTTTATACCTGATTTTAAATCAGATGAAGAGTTGGAACAAGGTATTAAGACTGCAATGGCCAACGGGGCATCGGGAGTTTCACTGTTTGGGCATGTTGACGATCGGGTACTTGGTGTTTTGAAAAAAGTAAAGAAGTGATAGAGAAACTGATTAACGAACATTCTAATAAGCAATCAAATAAATAGCATTATGAGCAAATTATCCTTCAGTTTATTGATATTGGCAGTGGTTTTGGGGCTGGGAAGTTGTAAGCCTTCTAAAACCTTTACTGCCAAAGAGGTCGCAATTATCCCTCAGCCACAGAAAATGATTCTGGGTGAATCATCTTTCAGGTTTAGCCAAAATACTCAATTTGTTGTTGAAAATGCAGAACAACAAATGATTGCAGTTTATTTTACCGAATGGTTTCAAAAGGCGGCTGATTTGAAATTAAAAGTTTCTGTTGGTGGTTCCGATGGTTCAAATCAGGTGTTTTTCAAAACTGACCCAACATTGGGAGCAGAAGCTTATTCGCTGGAAGTGAAAAGGGACAGGATTGAGATCAAAGCCTCCCAACCGGCAGGGTTCTTTTATGCCATTCAAACTATACGACAATTGCTGCCTGTAGCGATTGAAAGCAGTAAAAAACTTGATAATGCGGATTGGATCGTTCCCGTAGTTTCCATTTCGGATAGTCCCCAGTTCAAATGGAGGGGTTATATGCTTGATGTGGCACGTCACTTCTTTCCAAAGAAGGATGTACTTCAGATGATCGACTATCTGGCGCTTCACAAAATCAACACATTGCATTTTCACCTGACTGATGATCAGGGGTGGCGCATCGAAATAAAAAAATACCCAAAATTGACCGAGATTGGAGCCTGGCGCGTTGACCGCGAGGACAAACATTGGAACTCACGCCCAAAACAATCGGCAGGTGAGAAAGCAACTTACGGAGGTTTTTATACTCAGGAAGATATCAAAGAGATTGTGGCTTATGCACAAAGCAGGTTTATTACTGTTCTTCCGGAAATTGAAATGCCTGCCCATGCAAATGCTGCTTTAGCAGGTTATCCTCAATTGTCCTGCACAGGTGGGCCATTTACGGTCCTTCCGGGAGGGGTTTGGCCAATTACCGACATCTATTGTGCCGGAAAAGATTCAACATTCCTATTTATGCAGGATGTCCTGACAGAAGTGATGGATCTTTTCCCATCCAAATACATCCATATTGGAGGTGACGAAGCCACCAAGACCGAATGGGATAAATGTCCGCTTTGCCAAAAACGGTTAAAATCCGAAGGGCTTAAAAATGTCGGCGAATTGCAAAGTTATTTTATCAAACGGATCGAGAAATTCGTCAATTCAAAGAACAAGGTTCTGATGGGATGGGACGAAATTCTAGAAGGTGGCCTACCTGCCGAAGCAACCGTAATGAGCTGGCGGGGATTCCAGGGTGGAATTGAAGCTGCCAATGCTGGTCATGATGTTGTAATGACTCCAACATCAGATTGTTACATCGATTATTATCAGGGTCCGATGGATCAGGAGCCACTGGCAATAGGTGGGTATCTTCCTTTAAGTAAAGTTTACAACTTTAATCCTGTTCCACCTGAACTGAGTGCCGAAGGTGCCAAACATATTTTGGGTGGACAGGTCAATCTCTGGACTGAATATGTTCCAACCTTTAAACATGCCGAATACATGACTTTTCCGAGGCTGGCGGCACTTTCCGAAGCATTATGGAGTACTAAAGAGGTGCGCAACTGGGACGATTTTTCCAGACGCATCCAATTGATGATGAACCGCTATGATGTGATGGGTCTTAATTATGCGAAAAGTGCGTTTAAAGTTTCTGCCAAATCCCATTTCGATGAAGTAAAGAAACAATTGGCAGTTACCTTGAACAGCGAACTTTCAGGTGTTGAAATTAGATATACCATTGATGGTTCTGAACCATCAATTCAATCTACTTTGTATTCTGAACCGGTTATACTTAGCAAATCATCGATACTGAAAGCCATCCCCGTTGTAAACGGAGTTCCGGTTGCAAAATCAATCAGTCAATCGTTTAATATCAACAAAGCCACTGTCAAACCAGTAAAATATTTGATTCCGTTCAACAAACATTACAAAGGCTCTGGTGATTATTCGCTTGTAAATGGTATCCGTGGCACTACCAACCATTCTGATGGTGAGTGGCAGGGTTGGGAAGGTGCGAATATGGAGGTTGTTGTCGATTTGCAGCAACAGACTGATATATCTACGATTTCAGTTGGAGCCCTGCAAAACATGGGTGCATGGATTTTGTTTCCGAAGAAAGTTGAATTTTTCGTTTCAACTAATGGGCTGAAATTTGAAAAAATTGGGGAAGCAATTAATGATGCTGACCCGTTATCAGGCGAAAAGCTATTGAAGAATTTCACCGCAAACTTTAAACCTGTAAAAGCTGGACTTGTTAAAATCATTGCAACCAACTTTGGCAAGGGTCCCAAAGGAACAATGACCGAAGGGAAAAATGTCTGGCTATTTGTTGATGAAATTTCGGTTGAATAGAGATAATCCGAATTGCAAAGTTGTAATAGCTTGAAAGAATAGGATTTAATGAAAGAAAAGAGGGTGTCCAAAAAGTCATAAATAATTACCGCAAGGTTCGCAAAGATAAAATCGCAAGGTTCGCAAAGAATTAAAATACCGATAATTAACTTTGCGATCTTAGCGAAACCTTAGCGAACTTTGCGTTAAAAGATACTTTCTGGACAGACTCTTTTCTTTAAACGGTTTGAAAATGTTTCCTGATCAATTCAATCAGATCCTTTTGCTTGAATGGTTTGTAAATATAGTCGTTCACCCCGGCTTCTATCATGCTTCCGGATGTCTCGGGTGAAATACTTCCGGTAAGTATGATGATAGGCAACTTGCGCAGTGATGGATTGGCATGGTTCCTGATTTGCTTCGTTAATTCTATACCATCCATTTCAGGCATATAAAGGTCGCTCAACAGGAGATCGTAATTACCGGAAGTAATTTTTTCGAGTGCTTCCGCACCATTTGCTGCTAAATCAGGACGGATCTGATGACGGTTTAAAATGGAACTAAGCAACATCGCGTTCAGGTGATTATCGTCCGCAACGAGTATCTTAATTCCAGATGGCAAAGTTAGTTTCTCAACATTTTTATCAGAAAGGTTTGAATTCAGTTCTTTCGTAATTGTAAATGGGATTGTAATTGTAAATTCTGATCCTTTTCCCAGTTGACTGCTTACATTGATGTGCCCATTCATCCCTTCAACCAATTTCTTGGTCACCGGAAGACCCAGTCCGGTACCAATAATCCATGTGTTTTTTGATTGGTCATGAACCCTGGAGTACTCGTCAAAAATTGAATCAATCATGTCTTCGGCTATTCCCATCCCTGTATCGGCTACACAGATTCTAAGAAGTGCTGTTTCGTTTTGTTGTTCCACTGTGGCATTGATCGTAACAGAACCTGTAGGAGTATATTTTATTGCATTGTTAACCAGATTATTAAGTATTTGTCTTAACCGGATGTCATCCCCCGATATATTAACATTAAGTCCAGTGGTCGTGATGTTTAACGCCAGGTTCTTATCTTTAGCCATTTTACTCATCGATTTTCCAATCTGAGAAATCGTTTCTTCAGGGTTGAAAGGATTGTTCAGATAAGTCATTTTCCCGGCTTGTAATTTCGAAAGGTCCAGAATATCATTTACTGTTGTCAATAATATCTCCGACGCTGAAAGCATACCCGAAAGGAATTCCCCCTGATCTGCCGAAAGTGGGGTCTGTTCCAGTTGTTCTGCAAATCCAATCACCGTAGAAAGAGGGGTCCGGAATTCGTGACTAAAATAGGCCAGGAACCGACTTTTCTCAGCAGCTTCTTCTATTGCCTTTTGTTGTGAAAGGAGAATCGATTTTTGATATTTCTGATTTTTACGCAACATGAATACGGAAAGCAAAGCAAATATTAATGTTGCAATAATTGCCACCAATAAAAGATCTGTAAGTTTCCGTGATGAACTACTGATCGATTGGGAGGATTGTAATAGCACCTGCCCCCTGTCTAAAAGTGCTGTCTGCCTAATTGAATTAAGGATTGACTTTATCTCACTTAATATCAAATAGTTCATTCGGATCAACTCCAATTCGCTCCGTCGAAGTTTGTTTTGATTCTGAAGTAGTTTTTTCAACTGATTCTGATAGTACGTATTTGTTTGGGCAATCAGGTCAGGTGTACCTCCCTTTTTACTAAGGATAGAATCGGTCACTTCAGATTGCGATTGTGATTTGATGACAACGCTCGAAGTTGTTGTTTGGGAAGTGCTTTCGTCTTTAAAAAGTGATTTCAACTTACCAAAAAAACCTTTCTTCTTAGGCTCCGAAACAGTTGTCTGTTTCAAAGTATCGATTGTTGTGGTTGCTTTGGAAACCACAAAACTTTTCAGTTCCATATTAATCTGTAGAGGCTTAAAAGGCACTGAATCAATTACTGCTGAAATCATCCACAACGAATCTGTCAATCGTTTTAACCGGATAAACTTTGCCGCTTCCTGATCCCGGTTTTTGATCATTGTGATTGCTTTGCTCTCCTTTCCGGGAGTATTAAACAATGCATCTGTCTTTCCAATCGTATCAATACTGGCTGTTAGCTGGTTAATTTGTTGCCGATAATTATCGAAAACTGATTTTTCATTGTTCAGGGTGTATTCCCTGAACTGATTTTCGGCGAGGAACAGTGCATCAAGTGTGTTTTCGACCTGTTTGACAGGTTGCTGACTGTCATACAGACTATTAAGGGCAATGCTAATCTCTGTTTTTTGCGTATCCCTTATCCGAATGATGATTAAAATGGTTATGCATAACAGGGTAAGCAAAATAACTGAAATCAGAGATAAAAAGTTGGAGGATGAATATTTTTTCATAAATAGCGAATTTTCAGATAGATCTAATTTTCAGGTAAATCTAAACATTAATAATATAGCGTTCATTAATAAAAGTTTCCTATTAACATCTCGATTAAGTTTGAAGTTCAAAAAAACAAGAGTTTTTTTATGGCATTAATAGGGAATGCTTTAGAAAATGAAATACTTTAAATCAGACAGCTTCCATTCGTTGGAGAGTGGTGGATGGCAGTTATTTGCAATAAATAGATTAGCAGTTAGTTACCAAATTCACCTACCCTCGCCACTACTCTCACAATCGAACTGTCAGCCTCAATTTTTAGAGGAAAGGCAAAGACTTCAAAGTTGGGGAAATTTAACAAACGGTCAAGATTGGTGAGGTTTTCGAGGATCAATATGTTGTTCCTTAAAAGGATGTCGTGTATCGGGTAGGGGGGATGATCGGGGGAATCCCAATCTAACCCCACCATTTTAACCTGCCGTTCTACCAAAAACAGAGCAAGGACTTCTGAAATATCCGGGTAATCGGTGAAATATTGGGGCGTGCCAAATGATTTATCCAATCCACTATAAAAGAGGACGATAGCATCTGGTAGAATTATTCTTTGGAATTCTTCCCTGAATTCGATCTGATGTTCACCCCTTACATCTATCAAAACGCCATTCCCGGCAAAGCGATCAATAGGTAATTGACCAATCATCCTTGTATCCAATGTCATATGCATAGGGCCATCTATATGGGTACCTACGTGCATTCCTGTTGTTAAACTGTAATCGTTAAATCCATCGCGCCCCAAAGTTCTTACATGATCGATCGATGGAGGGCCATCACCCGGAAAAACGGCGATATTCTGATGGAGCGTATGGGAAAGGTCGATGTATCTCATGGGAAGTATTAGTTATTTCAGAATGTTACTGGCTGCTGGCAACTTGCAACTGGCTTGATGGTGCAAAGAATTATATTCTGCTTCCGGTATTTTATACGATATAATATTAAGATTGCTACTTGCGGCTGGCGACTTGCTTGACAATGCCAAGATTTTTATATTGTTTTTAAAAGTGAATGTAGATCTTTTAAATTGAAATTGGTAGCCAGCCGCCAGTAGCTAGTTGCCAGCCGCCAGTCGCCAGTTGCAAGCCGCTAGTTGCCAGTTGCCAGCCGCTAGTCGCCAGCCGCCAATAGCCAGCCGCCAGTTGCCGTTCAAATCCTGATCAACGATGCCTCTTTGATCCAACCCTTGTTCCCGTCCGGAAGGCTAACATACACCCAATCGCCAAGCTTGTCGGTTAATCGCACCGTCACACCTTCGTGGACAATAAACAACTCAGTTCCTGTTTCACTGGGCGAAGCCTTTACCCTTACGCTGCGGTCGGTTACCACAGCGGTAGTATGGTTGATCAATTTCGACTGAAGGCTTGCCCCGATTGTAAATGTGATGGCTGAAATACAGACAGCAAAAATAGAAATCCAGAAGGCAAGGCGCTTAACGCTGTAAGTCCTTGATAAAAGGAACAATCCGAACAATGAAAGGAAGATAAAGAAGGTGAGGATACTCAAAGTTCCCCAGGAGTTAATCGACATCGAAGAGATGAATTCTTTCCACCAGCGTAAAAACCCAGGCTCCGGCAATGGAACAACATTGTCAACAATCTGCGTACGTGCAAGATCCAGATTATATTGGATATCGTCGTCATTGGGGGCCAGTTTCTTTGCCCTTTCATAATTCAAAATCGCATAGGTGGCATTCCCCGATTTATAAAAAGCATTCCCAAGATTGTAATAAACCTCTGCCGACTCAAACCCTTGTGCTACAATGTATTGGTATTTCCGGATACAATCGGCATATTTTGATGCCGTATAAAGCTGATTTGCAGCATTAAGCGAATCCGTTAAAGCAACCGACTGTCCATATGATAATTGAACTGAAGCCAGCATCAGGATCAGTAAACTATATTTTAGTGCCAATTTTTTCATGATTGAAATTCTATTTCTAATGTATTTCTTTTTCCATCAGGCTCATCACGTCACAGGCCTCGTCATAGACCTCATGCATTTTGGCGTTACTTTCTGCAGGGGCAAACCTTGCAAAATCGCAGGTATCCAATATCTGGATAAACCGCGCCACAAGATTTTCAGATGCTTTATGATCCGTGAGGGAAGCTGAGGCACGTTCCTTGGTCAACTCAGCTACTGGAATTGTGAGTTTGTCGCTCAGATAACCCCAGAAAGCCCTTGTAACCGCTTCATAGAACTTTTCGCTGGAATTGGCGGTAAGATATCCATTCGCTTCCTTCAATCTTTTCAAAGCCACCTTGCTTGCCTTTTTGTTCCTCATACGGGCAACATTCGCATACTCCCGTATCCGCTGCTGATAAAAGAAATAGAGTGCAAGCAATCCGATTGCTCCAATCAGATAAATCAGGTAGAAACCAAACGATCCAAAGAAAATATACCCTTTGGGCTGCAACACAACCGTACCTTGTTTGATGAAACGGATATCCTTGCCAAGGTATTTTACGTCTTCCTTGGTTACGGCACTTCGCACATTTCCCGATTGTGTCCCATCGCCTTTTGCAACATGGATTTTAAACTCCTGCGACGACTTGGTGGCGTACTTTCCTGCACCGGCATCGAAATAGACAAAATTGACAGGTGGAATCGTATAATCGCCTGCAAACCTGGGCAAGAAGAGATATTCAAAAGAGATATTACCGTTTAGCCCATCGGTGGTAACGTTATAATTGCTTGTCGTTTTTGGGTCATAAATCTCGAAGTCGGCCGGCAATTTTAATTTTGGGGCATTGATCAGTTTGATATTCCCATTTCCCGTAACATCGATGCGCAAGGTAATTGCGTCATTCTCTTTTACATTCGTAGAAGTGATCGAAGACCGAAGGTCGAACCTTCCCACTGCTCCCGAGAAGTCGGCCGGACTTGCAGGCAACGGATTAACCGTAATAGTGACCGGATCGCTCGTCACCGTAGCCTTGACATTTGCAAAATTATCGGAAAAATCGTCAAAGAAGCTCTTGGGCTGACGCACACGTTGTTGCACGACACAATCTATCTTCACCTTTCCGATCGTGATATTTCCGGTCTGCTGAGGGAATAAAAGTGTTTTCTTTAAAGTACCAACATTATAAATTTCGCCATTATAGGACTCCCGCTGAAGTGAAATTTGTTGAGGCATTTCGATATCCTGCGACCAGAAACCTTCAAAACTTGGAAGTGAAATATCTTCAAAGCCGTTCAGGTTGACCTTTGAATAAATTTTAATGGTTGCCATCAAATGGTCTCCCTTGTAAACGCTTCTACGGTCAGTAATTACCTTCACGAACAAATCGGAGCCTGGAACAGAACCAGGTGTTGAAGTTGGTTGATCGACACCTCCACCCGAAGGTTTCGCCGAACCTTTAACAACTTCGATGGTAACACCATTGGAAGTATAGCTGGCGCCATTAACAGTGACCGATGCGGGATTGATTGTGAATTTCCCTTCTTTTTTGGCACGCAATACGAATAAATAGGAAAACGAAACAGATTGCGAACTCTGGCCATTGATAATCTGGAAAGAGCTGCTCTGTGATGTAGAAGGTCCCATCAAGACTTCAAAATCAGATAGTTCAGGAAGCTTTAAATTTTGCCCCTTTGCATTTACCGTGAAAGCAAGCCTGAACTGTTCGCCAAGTTCCACAATTTTGGGAGCTTCCATTGTAAAGCTGACCTGTTGGGAAAATCCCGGCAAACCAAGAAATAAAACACAAATTAAAAGATAGAATTGCTTTATCCTCATAGTGTCCTGTATATTTTTATGTGTAAATCAAAATCTTCCAAAAATAATCAATATTACCAGTTCTTTTCAACTTTAGTTCTTTTTGCCTGAAGTGCCTGGGCTTTTTTTACCTTATCTTGAGTCTGCTTCTCATCATTTTCAAGGGCCTGCAACATTTGCTCGGCATTCTGCTTCGATATTTTGTTCTGTGGCTGAGGTTGTTGCTTCTGGTCCTGTTTCTGCTGATCCTTGTTCTGATCTTTATTGTCCTTGTTCTGATCCTTGTTCTGATCCTTGTTCTGGTCTTTATTCTGATCTTTATTGTCCTTGTCCTGCTTATCTTTATCTTTTTGCTTCTGTTTCTGGTCTTCCTGTTTCATTTTCATCGCATAGGCAAGATTGTATTTTGTTGCAGGATCGTTGGGGGTAATGCGCAATGCCTTTTTATAGGCATCTATGCTTGGATCAAACTTTTTTTGCGCGAGAAGTGAGTTGCCAAGGTTGTGATAAACCATCGCCTTTTCCTCAGGAACGGTTGCTTTCTCGGCTAATTTTTCAAATTCCCCTGCAGATTGATCCGGCTTATTTTGTTTATAAAGTGAATTCGCAAGGTTGAACTGCCAATGAAAATCATCAGGTTTGATCTCCAACGCCCTGCGATAAGCCACTTCGGCTTTACCAAAGGTGATCGTATCCAACTTGGTTGTATCTTTCAGTCCATCAGCATAATAGCTATTTCCTTCTCGAACAAATTTGCGCTCTTTCTGTGAAAATGCAATAGTCGGGACAAATAGGGTTAATAATATGATTATCAGTATCTTCATAAAGATGTTCCTTTTTGAGTGCCAAATAAACTAAAATTACGGAGCCATTTGTTTTTCCTGTCGAGGATGAAGAAATCGAGCAGAATCAAAGCAAAGGCAATCGAAAGAAAAAGTGGGAACTGGTCGTCGTATTCGGAATATTCACGCGAACTCAATTCCGATTTTTCCATTTTTTCAATTTCATTGAACAGGTTATTTAATCCTACCTCGGCATTGTTTGCCCTGATGTAGGTTCCGCCCCCGGCACCCGAAATTTTGATCAGCATCTCTTCATCGAGTTTTGTGACGACCGTATTATTATCCTTATCTTTAAGAAACTCCTGGCTTCCGGATGTACCTACCGGGATTGGAGCCCCCTGTGGCAACCCCATTCCAATCGTATGAACCACGATTTTTTTCTCCAAAGCTGCCTTGGCTGCGCCAACAGCGTCGTCTTCGTGGTTTTCGCCATCGGTAATGACAATCACCGCTTTGCTACCTGCAAAATTTGGAGTGAACGATTTGGTTGCCATTTCAATGGCTGCCCCAATTGCAGTTCCCTGAACCGGAACAATGCTTGTATTGATGGCATCAAGAAACAATTTGGCTGAGACATAATCGGTGGTGATCGGAAGTTGGACATAGGCCTGTCCGGCAAAAACGATCAATCCGAGCTTATCATCACGAAGCCGTTCTGTGAGTTTGGCGATCGCCCTTTTGGCCCTTTCAAGGCGGTTGGGCTTGATATCCTCAGCCATCATACTATTCGAAACGTCGAGGGCAATAATCAATTCAACACCTTTACGCTTGGAAGTCAATAATTTGGATCCAAATTGCGGTTGGGCAAGACCTGTAATGATAAAACTTAGGGCCATCATCCAAATGATGAACTTGATAATTGGACGGGAGGTCGAAACGCTGGGCATCAGTTGCGAGATCAAAGCATTATCGCCAAAAAGCCGCAACGACCTTCGCCGGTTGATCCTCGAAAGGATAAAAAACAGCGTAAATACCGGGATGACCAGCAGTAAATAGAAATATTCGGGATGTGCAAATCTAAAAGACTCCATAACTCAAAATTTTTATCTGTCCCTTTACGGGATGTGCCTGAACACTACAAATTGCAGAATCATAGCCAATAGCGCCAGAACGAGTGCCCCAATGGCATACCGGCGGTATTCTTCGTTCTTCTTGCTAAACTCCTTATTTTCGATTTTTGACCGTTCTAACCGGTCAATCTCTTTGTAAACTTCAACCAACGTCTTGTTGTTGGTAGCGCGGAAATATTTCCCATCCGTTATAGCTGCCATATCCTGTAAGGTCTTTTCGTCAATCTTGACCTCAACATCGCGGATCTGAACGCCAAACGGAGTTTGTACCGGATAAGGTGCCATTCCCATCGTTCCAATACCAATTGTATAAACTCTTATACCAAAGGTCTTTGCTATTTCGGCGGCCGTAATAGGCGCAATTTCCCCACGGTTATTTTCGCCATCAGTCAACAAAATGACCACACGGCTTTTTGCTTCGCTGTCCTTTAACCTTGAAACTGCGTTGGCCAATCCTAAACCTATAGCGGTACCGTCTTCAAGCATTCCACTTTTTAAATTCTGAAACAGGTTGATGAGTACTGCCCTGTCGGTCGTTAGCGGACATTGTGTAAAACTTTCGGCGGAAAAGACAACCAATCCTATGCGGTCGTATTGGCGACCTGAAATAAACTCAGTGGCCACTGATTTGGCTGCCTCCAGCCTGTCGGGCTGAAAGTCGCGTGCAAGCATCGAACTCGACATATCAAGGGCGATCATGATATCGATCCCTTCAACTGTCTGGTTTTGCCAACTATCCGATGATTGGGGCCGTGCAAGGCAGGCAATGATCAAGGCCAATACTCCCAATTGTAACACAAACGCGACATGGCGCAAGGAATGCTTCCAGGTTAATGGCACTTTTCTAAGTGCCTCAAGAGAACTGATCTGAATGCTCGGTTTCGATTTTTTCTGGCGCATGACGTACCAAACAATCATGGGAATCAATCCGAGCAAAAGATAAAACAGCTCCGGTTTGGCAAATGTTACATTACTCATAGCTGACTGTCCTCCTTTTTATCGTTCAAATCATCGATGATCACTTCTTTGCCTTTTGTTTCAACTGGTGCGACCGGCACAACAACTTCGGCTGGAGTAGTCTCATTCACAAATAGATAGGCAAACGTCATCATATTTTGGTTCACATCGGGCAATGGAGTTAATTTTGCGAACTTCACAAAATCGGCCACTTCCAATATTTCCTGAAGCTCATTGTATGCCTTCGTATCCAACATTGAGCTATTTCCTTTAAACTCTGAAAGGATCTCAAAAGTAGTCTGTTCCATGGCCGGAACTGAAAAACGATCCTCGATGTAAACCCTCACAATATCGGTAAGGCGTGTATAATAATCCTTTACCTTATCCTGTTGCCACAATTGTTCCGTTTTCAATTTGTCCAACTCCTGCAAGGCAATCACATGAGGCGGTAATTTTGGTTTTGGCGGACGCTGGAACAATGGCCGGTTTTTATTT
>JBAXWR010000529.1:0-2392 GCA_037128295.1 Mariniphaga sp. | reverse complement strand
GAACCTAAATTATTGTTCGTTCTAGCTGCAATTATGGCTGATACCATGTTTCCATGCCAATGCTGGTAATCAAATGGATAGGTATTCGAATTATTATTTATAAAATTCCAACCTAAACTATTGTCTGGTCCAAGATCTCCGTTAAGCCAATCGGTACCATTATCCAGAACGGCGACTTTTATCGCTGAATTCCCAGTAGTTATATCCCAGGCTTCTGGAACCATGATATCCGGAAGGTACCATTGATTTGGATATTCAGGATCATCAGGTGTTGCAAAATAGGATAATTGATAGTTAAACTCAAGTTTTGAACCACCTAGTTGATTTAATAATGAAGTAAACAGGGTTATAATTTCATTTGTATCAGGAACCGTATATAAAATCCATTGCGTTGAACAAGTATATTTTCGAACAAGGTCATTTGTTCCTTCAATTGTAGCAATATTTTGCTCGGATGCTTCTGCTGAATATTTGATAAGGATTACATTCTTCAAAATCTTTAACGAGTCACCTCTTGTGATATCCAGAAGGTTACCATTGGTCTCGTAAATAGTTTTACCATTTTGCAGGTAATACGTGTTTTGGGCGAAGAGCTGGGAAATTTGGCCTAAACAACTTAACAATAAGAGAAATACAAGTTTTTTCATGAGATTTTTGTTTTTGTGAATGATTTTAGGTTGTATCAACATTGTTTTCAGGAAATGAGAACTATCATCAATTTCGATTTAGTGATTTTTGCTCAGACCTCCTTTCCGATTGATTATAAAATTATTTTTGTTAACCCGGTAAATGTAAATTATACTGAAACGCTTGTCAATTGCAGATTCCCGTTAATTTAAATTCCGGTTAACCAGAATTGTTTTTGAGGAAAACGGACATAATCAATTGGTTTATTGATAGCAAAAAAATGCTTATTGTGAATCAGGCAAAATTTGATAAAGGCGTATTTTACCTGTCACGCGGCTCCTCACCTGAGATATCCATGTTCACTGCAGTATTTAATCACCTGAATTGTAGTATTGCAGTTCAGTTTTCGTCGGATATTTTGCATAGTTTTTTCGATATTAGATACCGTTGTGCACTTAATTTTTGAAATCTCTTCCTGAGATTTACCTTTGGCAATCATCCGCAAAATTTCCATTTGATTATTGGTAAGGACTTTTTCGCTTTGATCCAAATCAGTCAATTTATCGTGTTGCTTTGAAATCGAACATATTTCACCGGAAGCTGCTTTTTTTAAGACAAAAATGAGCTCTTCCTTTGGTGCATTTTTTACTACGTATCCGGAAATACCCAAACCCATCATTTGCCGGTGCCACGGCTCATCCTCTTCCGATGTAAAAACCACGATAGGTGCTATCGGGAAGCGTTCACGGATTTTTTTAATATTATCAACCGGATGCGTACCAGGAATATACAAATCGAGCAGTATTACCTGAAATTCGTTGTCATTCGCTTTATTTAGAAATTCATCAATGCTTTGGGCAGAGCCTGTTACTGAGATATCCTGGTCACGCAGCATGGTTTTAACTCCGGATATTGATACGGGATGATCGTCGATGAGAAAAAGTGCAATTGTGTTCATCATATCGGCAGTGTTAAATTTTATTTGTTTTTGCGAATCAGATATGTAATTATAAACCAGATATTTAGAATTCAAATGATTGTTAATTATCAATCCGAATTGGGTTTGCCTGATTATCGAGAGGAGGGTTGCCCGAAGATTATCAGTGATGCCAGTATAAAAAATGATCCAGTGATGAAGCATAAATCGTTCAAGAATGACGTAACTGCCAGTGCATTCCTGAACGTTTTGATGCACCATCTTCCAGTTTAGTCTGGAAAAACCATCTGACACATTTTTTTTCACTTCACAAACATTATTTGGAACCGGAACTCACATCTCCTGTTAAAACAACACCATCGATCCATACACTAACCTGAACATCACATTCAGACTGGACCACAACACCCCAGGCTCTGTCATCGATTTCCACAGATAAGGTCTGCTCACATGATAAAAAATAGGGGCCCAGGCAATCCAAACCGTCGAGGCTGTAAACATACATATTGATAACACAAGACGATAATGATTTGAAACAAGAGGATTCAGCCTGTAGCTGCCTTTTGCCATCGGGATAGGAGCTTGAATTTGTTTCTTGAAAATTAGCGATTCCATTTATATTCACATTGTACGATGGAATAGGGTAGGGTTTCGACGTCTGTGTATAGGCATAATGTGTCGAATTGAATATGGCACACACAAATAACATGAACATAAATTTTTTCATAGAGTTGTTTTTAAGGTGAAAAGATTAATGTTCAAAGGTCAGGATGTAGCAAACGCATGTCAATTGTCACTATCCGGAAAAAAATACTTGCGGGAACCCGG
>JBAXWR010000528.1:0-2407 GCA_037128295.1 Mariniphaga sp. | reverse complement strand
GATTTGGCGATAGGTCAATATCCAAATGCAATGAGAAGAGGCTGGATTCCGACATATTATAACAAAAATATTGCTTATTTGCCTGAATATGGTGGCCGTGGTATAGGTAGATGTGGAATTACTGCTTGGGCTTTAAGTATTTATGAACCAAAAGATCATCGTTACAGTTCGTATGCCCTTCGCAGAAGTTATGTTGACAAAACCGGGGCAACCCTGAAATGTGATTCAACGGCAAGCAAAATGGTTACCAATGCCAATTTGTGGGTCTGTACCCGTAAATGGGATTGGACTTTTGCCGATGCTGCCCGGTGGGGTGATTCTTATGCGTATGGCGACCAAGCCTATTTAAGGCTCACTGATGTTTATTTGTTATTGGCAGAGGCTCTTTTTAAACAAGGTAAATCAAGTGAAGTTGACGGTGCCGCATATTGGATAAATAAAGTACGCGTACGTTCCAATGCAACACCAATCACGGCAGCTACCGTTACTCTTGATTATATTTTAGATGAAAGGGCACGCGAATTGCTTACAGAAGAGGATCGGCGCGAAACTTTGTACCGCACAGGCAAACTACTCGAAAGGACAAGATTGTACAATCCGATTGCTGCCGGGACCCGGAACGGTGTGGCAGGCATGCAGGCATTTCAGCAATTGCTCCCTATCCCTCAACGGATTATAGATGCGAATAGCGGATATAAGATGGAACAAAATCCTGGTTATTAGTTGAAGATTCTTTGTTGTTGATTGTGGAATTTCCTTTAAATTAGAATTAGGAGTAATGCCCTGACAATCAACAACAAAGGTTTTTATTGAAAAATGTTTCCAAAAGTAGAACATTAAGCCAGATGCGTTATTACAAACAAAAATGCCAGATGATCATTTTTTCGAACTTCTTTCTCTTATGCACCTTAGGCATTGAAGCACAAACATCAGCACCCTATTTTTCAAAGGTTTGGGTTGCCGACCAGGGGGACGGAACCTACAAAAATCCAATTATAAATGCCGATTACTCCGACCCCGATGTGATACAGGTGGGAAACGACTATTTCATGATATCTTCGAGTTTCAATTGTGTCCCGGGCATACCCATTTTACATTCTACGGATATGGTGAACTGGAGGCTGGTCAATTATGCCCTGAAGCGGCTAATTCCTGAAGATTTTTTCTCCAAGCCCCAACATGGCAAAGGCGTTTTTGCACCGTGTATCAGGTATCATAAAGGTGAGTTTTTTATATTCTGGCCTGATCCCGATATGGGTATTTACATGACCAAAACCAAAGATCCATTGGGAGAATGGGAACCATCGGTATTGGTGAAAGCCGGCAAAGGATTGATCGATCCTACCCCGCTTTGGGACGATGACGGTAAGGTGTATTTGGCATTTGCCTGGGCAAAAAGCCGTGCAGGATTTAATAGTATTATTACTGTGAATGAGTTGAATGTATCCGGCAATCGGGTCATTGGTGGTGACGTGCTGGTGTATGACGGTTTGGCTCATGGTGATTTTATCGTTGAAGGTGCGAAGTTTTACAAACGGAACGGGTATTATTACATCTTCGCTCCGGCAGGAAGCGTGGAGGCAGGTTGGCAGGTAGTATTGAGGTCTAAAAATATTTACGGACCGTATGAAAATAAGATTGTTCTGGTTCAGGGAAAAACGGCCATCAACGGACCCCATCAAGGGGCATGGGTTGAAACTCCAAGTGGGGAATCGTGGTTTTTCCATTTTCAGGATAGGGGAGTTTATGGTCGCGTAGTCCATTTGCAACCAATGAAATGGATAAACGATTGGCCAATTATGGGAGTTGATCCTGATAATGATGGATTTGGCGAACCTGTTCTGACAAATATAAAACCAAACGTTGGCAAAACCTATCCTTTACAAACAATTGTAGAAAGCGACGAATTTGAAGATGAGAAAATAGGATTACAATGGCAATGGCCTTGCAATCCCAGCCATTTCTGGGCGCAACCTTCCCGATTGGGATTTTTGCGGTTGACCGCTGAATTTACTGGGCCTGATTTTGTCAATTTTTGGAGCGTATCCAACTTGTTGCTCCAAAAAACACCCGCAGAGGAATTTACGGCAACCACAAAACTTGAGTTTAATGCGGAGGTAGTGGGCGAAAGGGCAGGACTTGTCGTAATGGGCCGCGATTATGCAACCCTTTCCCTTGTAAAAACAGGAACCGGATATGCGCTTGAGCAAACTGTTTGCATTGATGCTGAAAAGCAAAACCCGGAGAAAAATGTCAAAAAAATTGATGTTGAAAAAAATCAGGTTTACCTTCAGGTACAGATGAAAAACAAAGGAATTTGCATCTTTAGGTACAGCCTGGATGGCAAAGAATATGCAACTCTGCCAGAAATATTTACAGCCCGTCAAGGGAAGTGGATAGGGGCAAA
>JBAXWR010000527.1:0-2445 GCA_037128295.1 Mariniphaga sp. | reverse complement strand
GCATAAGTCACCGGGACACTGCATCCTAACGTTTGTTTTTAGTGTCGGGATGATTGGAAAGCGGTCGATCTTCGTGCTGGCAATTACTTTAAGTCACCGGGACAATGCATCCTAAATTTTTGCCTTTCCTTTTTATATACCTGTTAATTTGAATATTGGAACCTGAAGATTTAATTATAAAATCCTGAAAACCTTTTAATTCCATATATTTTTCGATAAACATAACGACTTTTCCAAGGTCTTTGGCTTTGTTGATCAATTCCAACCAACCTCCTACGTTAGAGCGGGAACCTATGTTCAATCAATTGATTATATTCATCCTGCAATTTGATTAACAAAGGCAGTTTTGTTTCGTAATTGATTTTTTCTATAGAGCAGATTGGAAGCACTTTTGGGGAAGTTCCGGTCAGAAATGCCGCTTCAAATTGCTCTAAACTGTTCGCTGGAATAACCGTTTCATTCACTTCAATCCCTTCTTTTTTGCAGATATCCAGAACCTTTATGCGTGTAATGCCCTGGAGTATCTTTTCCACTGGTGCTGAATAAAGCTTTCCATCTTTGATGAAAAAGACATTCGACCTGCTCCCTTCCGTAATGTTGCCGTCAGAATCGACGAACAGCACCTCATATTGACCGTTTATTTCCATCACCTGGTTGGCACGTTCCCTGATATCGGCATGTTGGATTTTCGCATTGGGGATGGGCCTGTCAGCTTTGATCAACCCAACTTTTACGCCGCTGTTGTACTCTTCAGGGGTAGGGTAGTAATGCGGGATAAAACTCAAAGTAAATCCAGGTTCAGCGGCAGGGTCGCTGAAAGAAAAACCAAGTTTGATGTTCCCTAAATCCTTGTTTTCAGAAGCAATATAATTCCTGATTCTTTTGGATATTTCATCCGTTCCAGGAAGGTTTTCAAAACCAGCCAAATGGGCAGAACGATTCAAACGGTCAAGATGGTCTTCAAGAAAAACGGGGATACCCTTAATCACCCTGATGACTTCGTAAATATGGACTGCAGGTTTCGATATTTTCATATACTATTGATTTACAGGTATTTTAATATTTATCGTTTGTAAATATAGGTATTTCAACTATTTATTTCTTCATTGTGACAAAACATTCATTGGAAACGTTAAAATTCCCTAAGTTTGCCTTTTCAAAAATGGTAAATGTACCCTGCTTCGATAAATAGTTTTAACGAGATTTATGTGACTTTTTACAAGAAATCTGTTCAGTTTGTTAAATCGTATATCCATGATGATTTAGCTTCTGAGGACATAGCCGCAGAAGCATTGATCAAATTATGGGAGAGGATTAAAATTGGGCCAATCGATCCGGTAGCCCCTTACCTTTTTACGATTTTGAAAAACAGTTCACTCGATTATCTTAAGCACCAGGTAGTTAGAAAAACCGTACATGATGCCATCACCGATAGTTTAAACAGGGATTTAGAAATCAGGACTTCGGCACTTGAAGCCTGTGACCCCAGCGATATCTTTTCGAATGAAGTACAGACGATTTTTGAGTCAACCCTTAATTCGCTACCTGAAAAAACAAGGGAAATATTCCTCATGAGCCGTTTTGGAAACAAACCACACAAAGAAATTGCGGAATTATTTGGAATTTCCATCAAAGGTGTAGATTATCATATCATGCAGTCTGTTAAAGAGTTGAGAGTTTCATTAAGCGACTATCTCCCATTATTGGCCGCGCTTTTATTTTTTTAATAAAAAAAATGTTTTTTTTACTAGTGATTTCTCGTTGTGAATCGTTCTGTTTATCGAGAGGGAGTCTATTGGACACCTTTGATTAACCGGATTACTTGCAACTATGAATATCGAATTGCTGTTAAAATACATCGGGGGAAAAGTTACAGACCAGGAGAGGGAATCCATCACTTTATGGTTGGATCAAAGTCCTGAAAATATGAAAGAGTACCTGCGGTTGCGCAAGATTCAGGATATCACCATTTGGCACGAACCACCATTGACAAATACAGTACAACATCCCATTCAAAAAACAAAGATTTTTTCATTAAAAAGGACAATTCTTGAAGCTTTGAAAATTGCTGCTGTATTCATTGTGGCATTTGTCGGTTTTCGGTACGTTTATCCTGAGAAACAGGCAATAAACCCAATTGTAATGCAGACCCTTCATGTCCCGGTAGGCCAAAGGGCTGAACTAACTCTGACAGACGGTACAAAAGTATGGCTCAATGCAAAAACTACACTTACATTTCCCAATCAGTTTTCGGGACTGACACGCGAAGTAAAGATGGACGGTGAGGGCTATTTTAGTGTAACATCCAATAAATTAAAGCCATTTATTGTCAAAACAGAAAAATATGATGTACGTGTTTTTGGAACCCAATTCAATTTAATGACGTATTCCGGAAAGGGCATTTTTGAAACTTCCTTAATTGAGGGTGCCGTTGAAGTCATGAAA
>JBAXWR010000526.1:0-2458 GCA_037128295.1 Mariniphaga sp. | reverse complement strand
TGGCTCCGCTGATCGCTGTCCATGTCTTCGGTTTCCGAATCAATAATCTCCCTGATCTGTTCATTGATCACCGGATTTTTCAACCCCAGGTATTCGCCCCGGTTTTCATAGTAAAGCGGAACCGTTGCCCCATCATCGACACTCCTTTTAAAATCGTAACGCGAAACATAGTCACCAAAGATCCTTCTGGTCAATTCGTCATCTTTAAACAATGGTGTTCCGGTAAATCCGATAAATGAAGCATAAGGCAAAGCATTCCGTAGGTTCATTGCCAGATTTCCGCCTTGTGTGCGATGGGCTTCGTCCGAAATGACAATGATATTGTCGCGCTTGGTGATCTCTTCGGTGAAGTTGAATTTGTGGATGAGGGAAAACAAATAACGGTGTTCCGACCCCAATAGTTCTTTCAGGTGTTTGCCGCTTCCTGCCTTCAACGAATCTTTTGACCCCGATTTTACTTGTGGAACCGCACCCACGCCGCTAAATGTCCCATAAATCTGTGTGTCCAGTTCGTTCCTGTCGGTGACGACCAAAAAGGTATAACTGCCTGTAAATTTGCGGTGTATCTTTTGACAGAAGAAAACCATCGAATACGACTTCCCGCTCCCCTGGGTATGCCAGAACACACCCAGCTTTTGTTTCTCCTCGATGCTGATCTTCCCGATTTTATAGAGCTGATCTTTCAATTTAATGTTTTCGATGGCTTTGTTTACGCCAATAAACTGATGGTTCCTGGCAATCAGCTTGATCACTTTGCCAAGTGAATTGTCAAATAAGATAAAGTTCTCGAAGAGGTCCATAAACCGGTTCTTTTCACATACCCCGACAAGGATCCGGTCGAGGGCAACCACGCCATCTTCGTCTTCGGTGATCCGTTTCCATTCGTGGAAATGCTGGTATTTTCCGGTCAGGCTGCCGATCCTGCTTTCGATCCCATTGCTCAATACCACGAAAGCATTGTAATAAAACAGTTTGGGAATGACATCCTTGTAATCGGTGAAATTGTCGTTATAGGCATTCTCCAATTTTCGGTGCGCAGCTTTGAGTTCGATAAACAACAAAGGGATCCCATTCACAAAACCGATAATGTCGGGCCTTCTCTCCCGGTTGCTTTTGCCATGTATCCACAACTGCCGGACTGCCAAAAAGTTGTTGTTTTCGGGTGTGTCGAAATCGAAAACCTTGAGAAGTAATTGCCTCACCCCTGTTCCCTCTCCTGATGGAACGGGGATACTGACAGGAATACCGTCCTTTAACAATTGGTGTTTCTCAAAATTTATTTCGGGCAACGACCTTGTAATGCTCTCTTCGATCAATTTATCGTAGGCATGGTTATAAGCCTGTTCGAGAAGATTGGGATTGAACTGTTTCAGTTTCTCTAAGAAGATTCTTTTCAGGATGACCTCTTTTTTGTTCAACCGGCCCAAGGTGCTTCCTTCGCCAAAGGTCTCTTTGTTGTAGGCCAAAGCAGTGTCCCAACCCAAACGATTGAAAAACAAATCGATTGCGGTCTGCTCGATCAAGTTATCTTCGGAGTATTCCCAGGACATAGGTTTAAGGTTTAGTTGATGGTTCGATCTATTGTAGTTTTAATGTTGAAATGTTTTGTCTCGTAACAATACCTGCCAAAAATGATGCTGGGATGTATTCCCAGTGAGTCGGCCAAAACTATGATATTTCTTTCTGTTGACTCGTATTTAAACCTTGGGTTTTGGCCCAGGAAGCTTTGCCACGTTGAATTATCTATAAAACACTGGTTTGCAAAAAGATTGGCTTCTATCTCTTTTTCGTTTAGTTCAGCTTCAGGGTATTCGATATCCAGAAAATCTTCATCATGATTGGGTTGGAGATGTTGAAATATATGCCCCAATTCGTGTGCGACTGCAAATGCGAAATTATCGAGATTCTTCTTCCTCAAAGTAAGCACCATTGCCGGATTATTGACACTCCAGAAAGAGTACCCATCGATTGGGGATTGTTTGAACTTTTCGACAATCAGGAATTTGATCCCGTTATCATTTAATATTTTTTTTGTTCCTAAAACTACATCAACGTTCTGCCGGTACAAGGCTTTTAGTTGGCCAATGATTTCTTCTTTGTTTTGAGATTGGAACTGGCCAGGATTATCCTGTATTGCAGACCAATGTGCAAATTTGCTCCATGCAAAGATATTTTGTTGGTCGTTGGTCAGTTTTTCTGATTTCTTATAGAAGGCCAATTTCTTGTTTGAAGCAAAACTCGATTCCAGCTCAGAGGGACTATTGACTTCGAATATGTCCCAGATCCGTGAGATATTTTCACCCAACGAATTGGTTAAAACTCCCCTTTTTTCAAATATCGAAACCGGAACAAACTGTTTGATCAAAACCCATATCTCAATTTGTTGGGTTTTGAGTATGTTCCGTTCTTTAATACGGGCACAATCCAATTCATAGTGAGCTTGATGCCGCATCCAATA
>JBAXWR010000525.1:0-2467 GCA_037128295.1 Mariniphaga sp. | reverse complement strand
GGTATTTTTCAAGTTTCTTGTCGGCAAGCTCAATATCAACATTATACCAATTTTCCAGTTTTTGAACTACCGTTGTCACAGGGTCATTTGAGAAAACAATTCTTCCGTTTGTCCATGCAGTATATTTGCTCAGGTCACTCTCGGTATTAAAAAGCAGTTTGTTTTCCGATTGTTTGTAAGTTGCTACCATATTGGGCTTCAACTCGATCAAATCGACAATTTCTTTTGCGGTTTTTTGCTGAAGCTGTATTTTACCTTCTACAAGGGCTATTGTGAAAGCCTCATTGTCGGGATAGGCATCCACATTGAATGTTGTTCCAAGTACTTTGATTTGTATTTTGTGAATGTCAACAATAAATGGTTGTTCTGTGTTTTTTGCCACAGTAAAGTTACCTTCCCCGATCAACTCTACATTCCTGGTTTTCTGTCCATTGAATGAACTGGGGAACCTCAGTGTACTTCCCGAATTCAGGTAAACCACTGTTCCATCCGACAGGTCAACACGAGACTGTGTACCATAAGTTGCTTTTACCTGCTGATAAACCAACGTTTCAGTTTTTTCAATTGGTTTTGTAACAAGGAACATATTGTAGATGGAAGAGAACAGTAACGCAAGAACCAATACGGCAGCGATTTGTGCGAAAAGGGGAATCCATTTTGTCTGTCGGTTGTCAATACCTGCCTTTTGGCGGACAGTTGTCAAAGATTTGGGAAGATTGATTTGGGAAGGCATTGCCAACCGATTAGAACGTTCCCAAATCAACTGATATTCATTAAATTCTGCAAGATTCGACCTGTCGGCAGATTTCCAGTTATTTAAAATTACCGATTCCTCAACAGTCAATTCGCTTGTGAATGACTTTGCAATGAGATTATATATTTCGTCGTTTTCGATATTCATTTTTTGTGCTTTTCAATGGAATGACAAATAAGGATACTGGTTACCCTATATAGGCAACCAGAAAAATTTTAAAATAAATCTGAGTACACTCAAATCAAAATTGAACTAATCCCTGTTCTTTCTTAAATATTTCAACAACATAAAAAGAATGGGATCCTTAATTTTGTTGTTCTTAATGGAGGGTAAATAATCGGCAAGTGAAATACGCAATGATTTTAATGCCCTACCTATTAATGCTTCCACACCTTTGGTGGTGATTTCCATTTCTTGTGCAATCTCCTTATTGGATAGATTGTCGAAACGGCTGTATTCAAACGCCATCTTGCATCTTTCGGGCAGCAACGATAAGGCATTAATTAGTTGTTCTTCAAATTCATAGAAAAAATATTCATTTCCTGTCGTATTATTGTTTTGTGCCTCAACAGGCAATTCAGTCAATTTAATGTTCCGTTTTTCCCGTTTTACAAAATTGAGGCACTGGTTGCGGACCATCGTAGTTAGATAGGGAATCAAACTTTCAATATGATCTGAGGATTCCCTGTTTTCCCATAAATTGACAAATACCTGTTGTACAAGACTATGGGCAGTATCTTCATCATGAACAATCGAATAGGCAAAACGGCACATGTTCTGATAATGATTGTTGAAAATCTTATCAAAAGCACGTGGGTTTCCGCTTTTAAATTCCTCGAAAAGAAAACTGTCTATTCCGCTTCTTTCAGCCATATTTGCCAGACAATCTATAAGTATAGACAAATGTAGTTGTTTGATCGGAATTGCAACATGAAGGAAATTACAAAAAGTATGATAAATTCAGTGAAATATTGCAAAATAAAGAAGATCCATGATATAGGCTATTTTGCATTTCCCACCCAAACTCTTATCTTTGTATTCAGATTCTTAGCTACAAATAAAACGGTTTTATATGTTTCAGCAAATTACTACCAGTAATTACACATTTGAAGATGTTATAATCGGAGGTGATTTGTATGTGGATAAACTGATTTTTTCCATAAATTAATAACCGTAAATAAAGGCATATTCTTTCTTTCCCACCCCCGCAGGTTTGGAAAATCGCTTTCGGTGTCAATCTTTAAAAATATTTTCAAAGGGAACGAAGAACTATTTAAAGGTCTGAAAATCTATGATATGCCTTATGATTGGAAGCAGTATCCTGTTATTAATCTGAATATTTCAAAAACGGATTGTTCTTCAGCCCAGCAACTCAACAAGGGATTGTGTATTATAATTCAGGATAATGCCCGAGAATTGGGAATTGAACTTTCAAGCGAAACAGAATCAGGTTATTTATTCGGCGAATTGATCAATAAAGCCAAAGACATTGGCAAAGTTGTCATCCTAATCGACGAATACGACAAACCCCTGATCGAAAATATATATGCCCCTCATATTGAAGAGGTTCGACAGGTATTGGAGAACTTCTATATCAACATCAAAGCTTCTGACGAACACCTTCGGTTTGTGTTTATGACAGGTGTGACCAAATTCTCAAAATGGTACAATGGGTTTCGGTTTAACGAAGAAGCCCAAACAGTCTATAATCCG
>JBAXWR010000524.1:0-2470 GCA_037128295.1 Mariniphaga sp. | reverse complement strand
ACCTCAAAAATTCCTCCTTTGGGATAAGTGGCCCATAGGGTTTCTCCAGGAAGCATAACTTCAAGTGTTCCTCCGGTGATGGTCATAATTTCGATGGTAGATGTGCCAAATTCATATTCGCCAGCCTCCAGGACACCAACTGTCGCTATCCCTTCATCGTTCTCAACTGCGATCGACTTTACCCTTCCTCCAAAATACTCATTTACTTTTAACATGTTGTTTTTATTATAATGGAACAATACTTTTCTTGATTCATATCGGACTCAATTTTTAATCAATTGTATTTCAATGTATTTCTATTTCAATCCATTTCAACTTATTTCCACCTATATCAACTTATTTCCACCTATATCAACTTATTTCAACCTATTTCAACTTATTTCAACCTATTTCAACTTGTCACAACAAATTACTGGCCAACTCAGCCAGATAACTCCTTTCTCCCTTCACAAGATTAACATGCGCAAAAAGATCCTGTCCCTTCATCCTGTCAGTCAGGTAGGCGAGGCCATTCGATTGCATATCAAGATAGGGAGAGTCTATTTGCTGGATATCACCGGTGAAGACCATTTTGGTCCCTTCACCAGCTCTTGTAATGATGGTCTTTACCTCATGTGGTGTAAGGTTCTGGGCTTCGTCGATGATAAAATAACAATTTGAAAGACTACGTCCCCTGATAAATGCCAGTGGACTGATTACCAGCCGTTCATCTTTTTTTAAATCTTCGATCATCTTGTATTCAGGGCTCATCGGGCTAAAACAGCGTTTGATCACCGCCAGATTGTCGAATAATGGCTGCATATATGGCGAGACTTTCTCTTCTGCATCGCCTGGTAAGAAACCAATATCTCTGTTACTTAGGGCAACAATGGGGCGTGCAAGCAAAATATGTTCGTAAATGTTATGTTGTGCGATCGCTGCAGCCAGGGCAAGCAACGTTTTCCCTGTACCTGCTTTTCCGGTCAGGCTGATCAGCTTAATTTCGGGATCGAGAAGTGCATAAAGCGAAAACGTCTGTTCTGCATTGCGTGGTTTAATCCCGAAAGCCACTTTTTTATCAACCCGTTCAAACCGCTGCCGCATAGGCGCATAATGAGCCAGAACACTTGCCCTTGGACTTTTCAGGATAAAGAACTCATTTGAAAAGGGTAGTTTTTCAATCGCTGCCTCTTGAAGAGTGAGGAAATTATTCTCGTATAACTTGGCTATTAACAGATCGTTATAGTCTTTATCTTCCCTGATTCCCTGATGCAATACATTGATGTCCCTAACTTTATCATTCTTGTAATCTTCCGATTCGATGTGGAGGGATTTCGCTTTCATCCTGAGGTTGACATCTTTTGTCACCAGCACAACTTTACGGTCATTGTTTTTTTCCTTTAGATATTCAGTAATGGCCAAAATCCTATGATCTGGAATATCTTCACGAAACGACTCCTTGAGTTTATCAGAAAAAGGTTTTCCGGTTTCTATGGTCAGTTTACCTTTATCTGCCCCTAACGAAATACCTTCGTCAAATAGCTCATTTCCAACAATTTCATCAAGGACTCGCACAAATTGCCGTGCCTGGAAATTGATCTGGTCATTTCCTCTTTTGAACCGATCCAATTCTTCAAGGACCGTTATCGGAAGGACAACATCGTTGTCGTTGAAATGGTAAATGCACTCATGGTCATGAAGAATAACATTTGTATCAATTACAAAAACTTTTGACTTTGACATTGTTTGCTGTATTATTTAATACTCTAAAATTAAGATAAAAATGACCTTTAATATCTGATTGACATTAGAAAATTATCATCTTTGTTTCCAATTCAACCCATAACAGATATTTCATGCAAAATTACGAAGAAGCTATTCAATATTTATACGATCACCTCCCTTATTACCAGAGATTGGGACCTGCTGCCTACAAGGACAACCTCGACAATACAATTGCTTTAGACGAAATGTTCGGTCACCCCCACCCCCATTTTAAGTCAGTGCATGTAGCCGGTACGAATGGGAAAGGCTCTGTATCACATATGCTTGCAAGTGTGTTGATGGAATCTGGCTATAAAACCGGACTTTATACTTCACCCCACCTGAAAGATTTTAGGGAGAGGATCCGGATTGATGGCAAAATGATTGAAAAAGATTTCGTTGTCGAATTTGTCAATAGGTTTCTTCTGTTGAACCAAATGGAGAAAATTGAACCTTCTTTTTTTGAATTAACGGTAATGATGTCTTTTGATTATTTTGCCAAAAATCAGGTTGATATTGCCGTCATTGAAGTTGGTTTGGGCGGGCGACTCGATTCGACAAATATAATCCAACCCGAATTGTCTGTAATTACGAACATTAGCTATGACCACACTGCCCTTCTTGGTGACACATTGGGACGTATTGCATTAGAAAAAGCAGGTATAATTAAGACGGGAATCCCGGTTGTGATTGGTGAAACCCATCCTCAGACAAGTTTGATTTTTAG
>JBAXWR010000523.1:0-2487 GCA_037128295.1 Mariniphaga sp. | reverse complement strand
ATCATCGTAATGGTTACAAAGATCATCGGAGGCGTTACAAACATCATCGTAATGGTTACAAAGATCATCGGAGGGAATAGTGAAGGCTTGACTCAGTGCAATTGTTCAAAGCAGAAAGAGAAGCTCAAAGTCAAGCCTTCACTTTATTTCAAAGGTTCAATTACAGAGCAGCTTTGTTCGTAATTTCTTCGTAGTCTTTTGAACTTAAAACGGTATCGTACAGACCGACATCTTCACCTTCATGTTTATTAATCCCAATGTATTCGAGGCTGGCATCTTCGTAGCGTTTGAATTTATAAACCGCATCGTTCATCAACGCACTGTTAAAGACTCCCAGACTGACCAACAGCTCAAAGTCTTTCACAGACAGTCCCGTAACCTTCCGAAATAGACCGGGTTCAAGTTGTACAATGATATCTTTGAGGCTCCTTTCCCTAAAATCGGTGAGATACATAAAAACAGGGATACGGGTGGCGAATTTGATCAATTTTTCCTGAATCTGTTTCCTGATACTTTTGTATTCTTTTTCGTCATCGGTAAGTTCTTTCCTTTCCTGTTTGCTCAATTCCCTCTCATTGGCTTCCTTTTTGGTCTTTTTGACCGATTCCGATTTATTGATAATGGTTTCGATGTCCTGGTTCAAATTTCGGAAACCTTCAATACTCATCAAGGCATTCATGGCGTCCTTGTTGTTCATTAACCGTTGCAATGTATTGTTGTCCACGTTGACAAGCAATGCACTTTCCCAACGACGTGCCAGTAATGTAGCTGTTGTACCGCTCATGGCCATATCCAGAATTCCGGCGGCATCTACCTGTTTCATCGAACTGCCATCGTAAGCCAATACAGGTAAGAAATGGATAAATTCCTCAACTTTCTTCTCGGGATTCGATTCATTTACATTTAATCGACAGCTATAATCTGCAATCTGCCTTAATGCCCTATCGGGTGCGAAGTCAAATACATAACACTCCTCTTTGATAATTTCCTCTTTATTCGGTGATTTGCTATCTGGATTGGTAATGGTCCATGGAGTTTGGACACGGAATGCTGCTTGAAAATAAGTTTCAGGACTTGAAGAGTTTCGCAGCATTAAAATACCCGTCCATGGTTTAACCGATACCCCTGTGGTTAATTTTCCGCACGATAAAGTAATGGTTTTCGACAATAAAGGGTTGTCTGTCATGGCTACTTTAACGGGTGGAAGGGCTTCGACACCAATACCTGCGCTCGCGCCTGCCGCAACAACTATTGTATAATCGTGATAGAATTTGTTTTGACGTTGCGCCAACAGATTGCTCATCGCATGACAAGAAGCAACAGTTGGCAAAAACCAGAAAGTATGCGAAAGAAGGTTTAACAAGCGGGCATCCGAAAAGGGCATAGGTGGTTTCTTTGCACCCATTTTTAATAGGTCGATACTGGTTTCCGAAAAACTACCACGGATCAAATCGAGCCATTTCTGAACTTCATCGGTATATTTGAACTTTGCCTGTTTTCCAACCCCTTCGGCAGTAAAAAACACATTCAAATCAAATTCGTCAAACTCTCCTTTACGGGCTATTTCCCGGATGGAATCGGGTAATTGGTAGGTCAGCATGACCATGCGCGGCAATGAGGCATATGGATTGTTATCTTGTTCACTGCGACGTTGCTCGGTGTTTTGCCAGTTTTCCTTTGCCTTTTGCTCATCCGAGTAGGTCCAATTGAAAATTTGCTCTTCAATAAACTCTCCGGATGTGATTGCCCTGAATGGAGTTCCCGAAAGGTACAAATAGCTATTGGTTGTGATGGGCATATTTTCTTCATCGAAATATTCCATCCCTTTTCCCTCAGCAAATTCGATCTCTTTTTTGTCTTCCGACTCAAAAAGGTCTTTGGCATTGTCGCGCCATGCCCCGTAATGGTATTCATCGAAAATGACACAATCCCAGTTGGTTGCGTGGACCCATTCGTTACGGGCTTTAATCCCACCTGCTTCGTTCTTTCCGAGATAGTCCTGGAACGATCCAAAACAAACAATTGGTTTTTTCGGGTCGGCATCTTCGAATTTCAATCCATTGCGCGAAATAAATTGCCATCCTTTAAAGTCGATATGTGACTGCAAATCTTCGTCCCATGCACTTTGCACTGCAGGCTTGAAGGTTAGCACAAGTATTTTTTTCCAATTCATCTTCTTAGCAAGTTGGTAAGTGGCAAAAGTTTTCCCGAAACGCATTTTGGCATTCCACAAAAAATGGGGTGTTTTATCTTTATTCTCTTTTTTGAAACTATCAAAATAGGCAATCGTTTTGTTTACAGCTTCTTCCTGTTCGGGGCGCATGGCAAAGTCGAGCGTACGGTTATCGTCGTTTCTGATACCACTTTTTATGGCAAGGATTGATGCCTTTAAATCGTCAACGGAACATTTAAACCATTCCCCTTCCCGGTTTTGGACACCTTTCTTTAGCAAATAGCGATGGACTTCGTGGTCGGTAAAGGCACTGC
>JBAXWR010000522.1:0-2518 GCA_037128295.1 Mariniphaga sp. | reverse complement strand
TGAGGGAGGCTTTGTTGATATCGGGTTTCCGGTACTGGTACAATTCGGAAAGATGAATGTACGCCATGATCTCGTACGCAGGAACCTTTACCGTATCAAGTATTGCAAATGAGCTGTTTACCTCAAATTCTGCCGAATCGGCATTGAGGAAATAATAATACCAGAACCTGTTCTGAAGGGAATCCAATAGAGGGAGCGCCTTTAACTGTCTCAAATTGAGGGATTGGGGATCCTTATTTGCATATTTACAGCTTGTTATGACTAATCCGATATTAATCAAGTAGATATATGATAATATGAATAAATATCTTGACATTGAAACCGTTAATTTGGAATGCAAAAATAATTAAAATTCATTCTTTTTTTTTACCTATATGAAAATTATCATAAAAACAGAAGTTATGGAACTGATAAAGAAGAAATTTAAAGAATGTGACCGGTTATTTCTGGAAAAAACCTTTGAATTAGAACAAGTTGGTAAGCACTATTTGCTTACGGATTGGATAGAACAAAGCAAAAAACATGAAATAGATGAAATGGCAGTTTATTGTCCTGCAAAGTAAGGATTATGTGGTAAGCAACTCTTACAAAGGCACTGATGAAGAGCTTTTTGAAATAGTAAAGCTACTGAAACACCTGAAAACCATTACAGAAGAATTTGCAAAAAAGTTGATAAAAATAAAGTAAGGGTGCAGGTAATAAGGACAATTGGATTCTAATGAATATTTCGAACTGTCAATTTCTGAATTTCTTCAATGGAAAGACCCGTCAAATCGGCAATTTCTTCAGCAACCATCCCTTTTTACAGACATTTGTTTGCTATTTCAATTTTGCCCTCGATTTTGCCTTGAATCTCCCCAACTTTATAACTTGGAAATAATCAGATTCCTTTCGTACCGTTGCTGTTCAATATATTTTCCTTATTCCTTTCTATCCTTTTCGCTGAGTTTCATAATATCCAATTGCCTTTTGGCCTCTTTCAGTCCTTTGGCCTTAAACACATCTTTTATCTCATCCTTCTTTAGGAAATAGATCCATTCATCCAGCATGTCCATGGCTATATCATTAAACTGGTTGACCTTTTACGTAATATTCGGGGTATATATTGGAAACACGGTTAGTATGGTACAAGCTTTCCTGGTCTATCGAGAGTTTCAAAATATCATGGTTGTAGATGCCTTCAAATTCGGTCGTGCCATGATAGACATAGTCGTCGCCTTGCCCCAGATCAAAATAGACAATGTTTACCGATATGATTTTTTTAATCTGTGCATAATCCATCCCTTCATCTATATTGTTCACCAATTTAATGGAAGCGCCAAATAAAATCCGCAACAAATAATCTTGCTCCTGATTGTTTTGAATTTCAATGATGATCAATTCGCCTTTCCTGTTCTGGGCCAGAGCATCTACCCGGTTGAATTTTGATATTTGAATGGTCAATTTTGGAATGGGTTCATCCGTTTAAATACTTCGGGTGTCACTCCTGTAAACTTTTTGAAGGCGCTATAAAATGGAGATTTGGAGCTAAAACCCGAATTGGTGAGGATATGGTCAATGGTGATGTTTTTATCGTTTGTTTCCAACAGCAACCGGCAAATTTCCTTAACGCGCAGTTCATTGATGTAGTCGTGAAAACAGACATTGTAGTGTTCGTTAATAATCTGAGAAAGGTGAGTCCTGTTTGTGTTGAGTTTTTGGGCTAGATTGACCAGGGAAAGCTTTGGGTCGAGATGAACTTTTTCGGTCCTTATCAACCTGTCCAATTGTAAAATCAAATCATCGTTTTCATCTTTCGGCTCAGGTAGAAGTGGGAAATCGTCCAATAGGACTTCCTTTGCCACAACTTCCAGCGTCCGTCGCGCGAGGTTCAGGTTAGCCATTTTTAACCGCTTGCGGAATATCACGATAGACACAACTGCAAGCAATACAACCAGGCCGATCAGCAACATCAGGTAGATCATCAATTTTTGCTGGCCGATTGTCTTTAAGGAGATCACCTGCCGGTATCTTAAATCTTTGATGGCCAGTTTTGTATTGGCAGCTGCCAGGTACGCTTTATCGTTTAAAAATTTAGCAGAGGGTTCTCTGTTCCGCAGACTGTCTGAGTAAGCGTTGGAAAGCTTTAGATATTTGGCTGCCAAAGAAGCCCTATTCATTCGGGTATTTAAAACTGAGAGAAACTTTGCGGTTTCGATGACTGCTTCAAAATCGTTTAGTTGGAGTTTGACTTGGAGAGCCGAGTCGGCAAATTGCAAGGCCGTTTCAGTTTGGCCTTGTTTTTCACGTGTCTGAGCCAGAAAAAAATACGTTTTGGCCAATAAACGATCGTAGCCAATTGGCTTGGCCATCAACAATACTTTCTGAAAACATGAATCGGCTTTGCCGTATCTGCCGGTCAGGTCATAATACTGCGCAACCAAATAGGTGGAAACTGCCAGGATCCTTGAAATTTCAACATGGGCTTTCACCGAATCCGATTTGTTCTTTTCGAATATTTTCATGTCGATTTTGGGAA
>JBAXWR010000521.1:0-2526 GCA_037128295.1 Mariniphaga sp. | reverse complement strand
ATGCAACTCTGCCAGAAATATTTACAGCCCGTCAAGGGAAGTGGATAGGGGCAAAGGTAGGCTTGTTTTGCATTAATCCTTTACAGGGCGGAGTAAGGGGACATGCTGATGTGGATTGGTTCAGGGTTGAAAAATAAGTAAATACCGGCAAAATTTCAAAAAGATGAAAATATAATTTGCCTATTTGTAATGAAGAAAATTTCAATTTTATTTTTCGTATTGGTCATTTATGGAGAAGGCGTGTTGGTTGCACAGGAAATTCCTAAGATGAAGTTATTTCTTTTAATAGGTCAATCCAATATGGCAGGTCGTGGAAACCTGGAAATGCAGGATACAATTTTTTATCCCAGAGTACTGGCGTTAAGCAAAGATTTGAAGTGGTTGCCTACACGCGATCCTATCCATTTTGATAAAAAGGAGGCTGGTGTAGGTTTAGGCAGGACTTTTGGAATCGAGATGCAAAAATACTATGATCGAATAGATTCACTCGATTGTTTTTCAGTTGGACTAATACCATGTGCTGTTGGCGGCACTGATATTGACAAATGGCAACTTGGAGCCTATGACTCCACTACAAAAACCCATCCTTGGGATGATATGGTAAAACGCGCAACCTTTGCGATGCGAAATGGCGAAATTGTGGGAATTCTTTGGCTACAAGGCGAAGGTGATTCAAACCCGGTAAAAAGCAAATTGTATGAGGATAAATTGCTCAATTTGATAACGCGCGTTCGCCTCCTTGCCGGGGACAAGGATACACCATTTATATGTGGGGAACTCGGTCGTTTTTTTGTCAAAAAACAACAGAAAGATGGAAAATCTGGCGCAGCTCGAGTGATTAAAACTACAAAAAAAATAATGCGAAAAGGCACAAACACTGCCTTTGTTTCGAGCAAAGGTCTTACTGATAGGGGCGATAAATTGCACTTTGATGCAAAATCGTGCAGGGAGCTAGGAAAAAGGTTTGCTCAGACATACCAGAAATTATTTGGATTGTAATTTGCTTGGACAAATTTGTGTACGGGCATTTTAGAAAGGTTGATCCAACTTACATTAAATATGATTTAAATTACAATATATAAAAATGCTTAACAAGATGGAATACATGAAAACAGAAAACTTAGACCTTTACGGTATAACGTACAATTGCCCATTGCATCACCGGCTACAAGATTGTCCTGTTAAGCAATTGGTACATCTCCCATATAAAGAAAGGGTGGTTTGTATCAATGCATTGAGCAAAGAAGAAAAAGAAATCATTTTGGAGCATCATAAAGCTTGTTCAATAGATAGATAGTTGTTAGTGTTTAGTTGAGGTTCGTTTGTTTAGTTCGCCCCCTTTGCCGGAAACGGTGAAGGGGTTTTTGCTGTTGTGGCGGATCAGAAAAGTGACTTTTAAAACGCTCATATTTTTTTGAAATCAATAAAATATTTGTAATTTAGGGTAATTATATACCGGTAGTATTTCTCATCGATAAACACTAAATTAATAATCAATGGCAACAGAACTTAGCAAGATTGTGATACCCGATGAAATCATTAGTAATAAGATATACCTAATAAGAGGAGTAAAGGTAATGCTTGATAAAGATCTTGCAGATTTATATGGGGTTTCAACTGGGAACTTAAATAAATCAGTCAAACGTAACATTAAACGATTTCCCGATGATTTTATGTTTCAACTTGAAAAGGAAGAATTCGATATCTTGATATTCCATTTTGGAAGATCAAGTTGGGGCGGCAATAGAAGCTTTCCTTATGCTTTTACTGAGCAGGGAGTTGCAATGTTATCCGGTATTTTAAACAGCGACAGGGCAATCAGTGTAAATATACAGATTATGAGGATTTTCACTAAGATTAGAAATATGTTGGCAGATACTCTTAGCCTGAAATTGGAAATTGATGAAATCAGGGAAAAGCTTCAAAATCAAGACAAAAATATAGAACTTGTCTTCAATTATCTTGATGAATTAATCACAAAAAAGGAAGATACGGCAAACCGCAAACGTATTGGGTATAAAATGAACGAAAAGGTATAATATTATATAAATTGTGAGATAACATGTTTATTGTCAGGTATTTAACCAAATACTCCTCTTCACCATTGAAAGAGTAAATAGTGAAAAAAAATACCGTATCTCGTTGAATTACCACCGATTGATTTTTGGCCAGGTCAAGGTGTTTTTTCAAATTGTTGCTTAATTCTGCCGAACTTATTACTAACATCGTTGTAGGTTTTAATGTACATTATAAATTAAAGATTCAAAGATGGTGGTTAGTGTTTTAGTTTAGGTTCGTTTTGTTTTTTCGACCCCTTTGCCGGAAACGGCGAGGGGGTTTTACTATATTGGTTTCTAAAATAAAATTTAAAACAGAAAAGGAATATCGGAACATCTGCGCAGCAATGGACTTGCTGATAGAAAAAGGCACGCGTTTAGGAGATATGGAACTGTTGACCGATGCGGACAAAAATGAATATGTGCGATTGTCCACAATGGTTCGCACTTGGGAAAAGTTAAACTACCC
>JBAXWR010000520.1:0-2528 GCA_037128295.1 Mariniphaga sp. | reverse complement strand
ATTGCTCAGCTCAAACCTAACCCAATGGCAACGCCTTGGGTAAACAAGCAAAATTGTGGAGTGCGCCACAAAGTATCAAAAGTCGTATGAACACCACAAACAACATTATCGCACTTTCACCCTTAAGACCTGTCATTGCGCGGAGTGCGGCACAATACAAATTCTGAAAGATTATTACCTGCACGGAACGTGTTCCGAACCTTCGGAAAAACAATCCCATACTATGAAGCACTGTGCCAAAAGCATTGTTCTGGATGATATTTCAAATACTTTTCTCTGGAAAAAGTTGTAAATCATTAGATTGCCTCTCAATTTGCAAACTCGATAGACACAATACCAAATGGTTTAAACCTGTTAACCATTTAGCGTACCTAACAAATTATTCCCGACAAGTTTGACAATGTCTTGTTTATAGGTAAGAATTGTATTTTCTTTGCATTTTAATTGAATTTAATTATGGCAATTGCAATTAATAATATTCCGACTCTTCAAAATGATGACGCCAAGTCTTTTATCAAAAAGGCTGATGCAAAATCAAAAAAACGTGCTACAGTCGATTTCAGCAAGCAATTGGCAGTTTCGCACGTCATACTCGAGAAAGCAAAAATGCACTAATCCTGTTCCAACTTGAGCTTTTTAGCTGACAATTGTACTTTCACGGTACTCGATGAGATAGTTCTGAAATCGGGTTGCATTTTTGATTGTGGTCATTCAGACTTGAACGAATTCTTTTCTACCGATTGTATTGCGTATTCAAAAGAAAAAATTGGTAAAATCGATTCCACGAAAAAAGCATTTTCGGAGTTATCCGGCAGTGCTTATTGGCAGATTAGGTGTAAATCAGAATTTTAAAGGAATTGGAATTGGCAAAGAACTGATGGATTTTATCAAATCATGGTTGATTGACACCAATAATAAAACGGGTTGCCGTTTTTTGCTTCTATAAATAATCACCTGCACAATACTTGTCCTGCCTGCCCCTATTTTCGGGGATCCATCGGGAAACCAATCCCATTCTATGATGCACCGTACCAAAAACATTGTTTCGGATTACGCCACAGACTTTTACGAGAGTTTTCATCCTTGTCCAGGATTGCATTGGCTCTTTTCCGAAGTTTCAAGCGAGGACGGTTTTTTATATTGCCATTTATCTACCTTCGGGGAATTGACCATGGGGTGATTTTGAGTCATATCCTTAATAAACAAATTGAAGTTGGCTAAAAGGAATGACTTAAAATTAGGATTCTGGTATTGAGTTTACCAAATATTTCGATGACCAGAATTAAATTTATTTCAAAAGAATGTTCATTTCATACAATATTTTGGTCAATTCGTGTTGGTTTTTTGATCGGGAAATCACTGAAATGTAATGATCTCCATATTTATCATCTTTAATATGGAAGGATCTCTTTATAAGAGAACTATCCAACTTTCTATCTGATAATAAGTTGAATATTTTATTGCGATATTCCTGTGACGAAACCTGGTTACGGCTTTTTCTCATTTTTAAACTTAATCCCCTCTTTTGTTTCGTAAGAAATGACTTGTTCTATTTCCATACTATAAAAAAGGTAAAACCATTATTACTTTTTAATGGTCACATCGGATTTCGCGGACTCCAAAGATTTTTTCTTCTTTTCCTTATCCCGCTGAAGATTCCTTACAAAATCAAGCAGACTTTGCGATGGCTTTTCGATATGTAAAGTTTTTGTTTTCATGGCAGTACAAAAATAGATTTATTTGTAATATCAATCAAGTTTTCAATATGTTTTTTTCTGGTGCCATACCTTAAATAACAAAGGGAGGTATATAAGTGCGGTTGTGCACAGACAAATGTAACAATTCTATTACCCGTTGCGGAATGCGCCACAAAGTTTGCTGAACACCACAAACAACATTATCGCACTTTCACCCTCAGGATCTGTCATTGCGCGGAGTGCGGCAAAATCGAATTTCGAAACATAATCATTTGCACGACAAAGCAATCTCATCCTATGAAGCACCGTGCCAAAAACATTGTTTTGAAAGTGCTTCAAACATGGGATTGCCACACTCGCATTTTGATATTGTAAACCATTGAATACCAATACGCTCGTTCGCAATGACAGTTTCGGGAGGGAGATCGTCCTAATATATTAAGTGCTAACCATTTTGTTCTGCACTTTTCCCAAGGCGCTGCCATTGGGCCAGAGTATGCTGCCACTGCGTGGTGTGGATCCTACTGGGATTATAACATTGCTCCATAAAGATAGTCCATTCTCCAAAATCCTGGCACATTCAGCATTTTGGAGGTTGGTCTAAATCCCGGCACGGACAACAGGCTGAATCGAAGACCTGCGAAGCTAAAGCCTGGCATACGCTAGCCCAACGGCAACGCCTTGGGAAACAATGAACCAATAACCCAATGGCAACGCCTTGGGACAATAATCAAGATTGTGGATTGCGCCACAAAGTTTCAAAAGTTGTAAGAACACCACAAACAACATTATCGCACTTTCACCCTTAAGACCTGTCATTGCGCGGAGTGC
>JBAXWR010000052.1:0-34180 GCA_037128295.1 Mariniphaga sp. | reverse complement strand
CGTGTTGAAGTTTTCGGTTGAATATGTTGGCAGGTACAAAAGAAAAGATAGTGCAACCGAAATTGATATTGAGGTTGAAGACATCGACACGAAAGAGTTGATGGAATCGCCCCTGCGTTTGGAGAAAATTTCCGATTACATTTTGGCCAATCACAGCCGCAAGACCCACGCCAAAGAATTTACCGCAATGTTTTGTGTTAGCGGCATTGAAACGCTGATCAAATATTACGACATTTTCCAAAAGAAAAAAGAGGAAGGGAAGCACAACCTTAAAATAGCAACCATTTTCAGTTTCACGGCCAACGAAGACGATGCCGATGCCAATGGGTTTATTCCCGAAGAGTTGTCGGTTGCCGAAGATCCAAAAGTCTTGTATGGTTTACATACCCACAGCCGCGAGAAATTGGACGGCTACATTGAGCACTACAACAAAATGTTCGGGACAAAATTCTCGACCAAAGACAGCGAATCGTTTTATAACTACTACAACGACATTTCAAGGAAAGTAAAGGAACGCAAAATCGACATCCTGTTAGTGGTCAATATGTACCTCACAGGCTTCGACAGTCCACCTTTAAATACGTTGTATGTCGACAAGAACCTAAAATATCATGGACTGATACAAGCCTATTCGCGGACCAACCGGATACTGAACGAACAAAAGTCGCAGGGAAATATAGTGGTTTTCCGCAACCTGAAAAAAGCCACAGATGAAGCGATCACGTTGTTCAGCAACAAAGAGGCGATCGAGGTGATCATCATGAAACCTTATGAGGATTATGTGAAGAAGTTCAACGATGCGTTTATTGCCTTGCTTCAAATTACACCAACCGTAAACAGCGTAAACGACCTTCAATCCGAAAATGACGAGTTGGAATTTATCAAGGCATTCAGGGATCTGATGCGGATCAAAAACATCCTCACCTCTTTTGCCGACTTTAAATGGGATAGTTTGGCAATGGGCGAACAGCTTTTTGAAGATTTTAAGAGCAAATACCTTGACCTTTACGAGAAAGTCAAAAACGACCACCAAAAGGAGAAGGTTTCGATTTTGGAGGATGTTGATTTTGAACTGGAACTGATCCACCGTGATGAGATCAATGTGGCGTACATCATTCAGTTGCTGATCAAACTGAAATCATCTATACAGACGCAGCATGATTCTTCTCAAAAGGAAATATTCAATTTGCTCAATACAGAGGCCCATTTGCGCAGCAAACGGGAATTGATAGAACTCTTTATCCAGGCGAATTTACCGACAATTGAAGATACAGACGATATTCCGCAGGAATTTGAAAAATTCTGGAACGAGGAGCAACAAAAGGCATTTGACCAATTGGTAAAGGACGAAAGACTTTCAGCCGAAAAGACCCAATCGCTCATTGAAGATTATCTGTATGCCGAACGGGAACCGATTCGCGATGAAATTCTTGAATTGCTTGAATGTGACAAACCAACAGTGTTGGAGCGTAAGAAAACAGGGGACAGGATACTGAAAAAGATTTTGAATTTTGTGGATACATTTATTAATGGGATAGTGGGGCAGTAAAAAAATCATAAAATAATTTGTTTTTTATCGAAATAAGGTGTAAATTAGTTGAATCCAAAGAGGTTATGCAATCTATAAATGGTTTGAGGTTTTTAAAACAATTAATCTTAAAATCTGTATGATGACAAGTAATCTATCCTCAGGTGCAGGTTCCAATGTGACCAACCTGAATACTTTAAATTCTGCTATTTTGGGTTACGGTAACCGGTATAACCCAATCAATGCACTGATCACCCCTGCGGCATTGCACGCCGTTTATCTCTCTGGCCTTAGTGCCGTAAATGCAGTAGATAGTACCCTGCCTGTCAACATGAATGCCAAAAACAGCCGTAGCATTGCCTTTGACGGATTGGACAAACTTACTACACGTATAGCAAACTCCTTTAAATCAATTGTCGCCAACGAATCGGCCCGCGAACATGTGAGGTCGCTGATTAACCTGATCCAAAAAGGGAGGGTAAAACCTAAAAAAACAAAAGCTACAGAGGCAGTAACCAAAGTTGATCCAACAACGGTAAAGGAGATCACCTCGCATAAATCGGGTTACGATAAACAACTCGACAACCTTTACAAACTGATTCAGTTTCTGGCCAGTTTCCCCTCCTACAAACCAAATGAAGCTGATTTAACAATTGCCGGATTATCTGCACTTTACAGCGATCTGACCGCAAAAAACCAGGCGGTTACCGATTCCCAAATACAACTCGACAATGCCCGCATGAACCGCGAAACCATCCTCTATCAATCGGGTACAGGTTTGGTTCAACTGTGTGATGACTCCAAGAGTTATATTAAATCTGTTTTTGGTGCCAACAGCCCTGAATATAATCAGGTTTCGAAACTGAAATTTAGAATTTATAAACATTGATGACAATCTGCCATTTTTCATTGCAGTTGAATAGACATCCTCTTTGGTTCATAGTTGCTGCGGCTACCCAAAAAGTAACCGCAGTATTCATTTTGGAAGGTTACACTTTGCGGTAAGCCCGTTACATTTGGTTTTTTTGAGTTACCACTTTGCGGAAAGCCATTTACATTTGGTTTTTTCGAGGTACCACTTTGCGGAAAGCGCGTTACATTTGGTTTTTTCGAGGTTACACTTTGCGGAAAGCGCGTTACATTTGGTTTTTTTGAGGTTACATTTTGCGGAAAGCGCGTTACATTTGGTTTTTTTGAGGTTACACTTTGCGGAAAGCTCGTTACATTTGGTTTTTTCGAGGTTATATTTTGCGGAAGGCACATTTATATTGTAGAGACGATGCATGCATCGTCTCTACAATACAAAATTTTTTATTTAAGGTGCGTTTTCAAAAGTATCACCTTTCCTAAAACCAAGCCCTTCCAAACTAAATGCCGGAAAGTAACTATCCATGAAGTACATCATAACTATCTCAACAGCTTTGACATCGCAGCATTTTACAATTAGCGTATCGCCTAATGCAACAAATGAGCCTGGCGTGACCTTGTCGTCATTGTTTGCAACACGGGCATCCATGATCTTCACTTCCTGCCCTTTATAAAAAGTAAGTGCGCCTTTGTTCCAGGGATTGCAAGCTTTTACCAGATTGCAAATATCTTTTGCACCCATACTGTTCCACCGGATCAGTACATCCTCCATTTTGGGTTTGGAATGGTAAGATGAAGTAGCTCCCTTGCTTTGAAGATCAAGTATAGCCATCTTTTGCATCATAAGACCAAGAAGAAAGAAAACTCCCTGCACACAAACATTTCCAAATACCTGCTCCACATATTTATAGTTAAAGTGCTCCTGGTTGTCGATCTCCTTTCGCCAAACGACTGCACCTTCATCCAACTTTTCGGTTAGGCGATGAATCGACAAACCTAATTTCGGAATACCTTGTTTCAACTGCCAAAAAACAGGGGTTGGCCCTTTAAAATTGGGTAGTGGTCCAAAGTGAATGTTGAAGAGTTGGGAACCATATCTTTTCAGCACTTCCCCATTTATTCTCTTCGAATATCCCAAAACGAAGCAGACATCCAATTTTGCCTCTGATATCCACTGGTAAAGATTGTGACCGTTTTCATCCTCCAGGACCATCGAAATCTGAGTAACCTTAATGTAGTGTTCCACTTTTTGGTTGATGTAAGCATCAGGCGATGGTGAAAAGAAAAGGTACACCTGTTGCTGTTGGGCAACAAGTGTACCTGCCAATTGGAAAAACAAATCTGAGTTGGATATTATTCCAATCTTCATACTTTAAATGGATTGATCTTAACTATGAATTAGAGTCTGGCCATATTCCCGCAGTACAAATAATAAAGTTGATCGCTTTGGACGGCATCATGTTATCATGCGCTTGTCCGCCTCCGACAAATGGTTGTATAACCCTATTATCCAACACGTTATTTACGCCTCCGGCCACATTGCTTACATAAGCATAACCTGTTTCGCCTGGAACAACAACTGGCCCAAGGTATGTGGAATCAGATGGATTTGTTGCTGAGGCTGTTGTTGACATACTTGCTTTTACCAGATGGGAGTGGACAGGTGTTTCTGCTGTTGCCAATGTTACGGTTTCTGTTCCTCCTATTAGTCCCATTGTTTTTGCTGTAAGACCAGGACCGGTTCCCTGGCCAATTGGGAGACGGCCTCTTAAATCGGGAACAGCAAAATTTGTCGTTCCGTTCCCTCCATACGTTGTGACAATCAGCGCAAAAAGTGCTTCGTATTCGGAGACATTCAGCAAACTCCCATCGCAAAGATTCCAGTTTACAGGGGCAAATGAACCTGCAAATATTCTTATTTCTCCTAATATTGGATCCATATTTTACTTTTTTTTTAGTTTTTTAAAAGGGATTAATATGCCCTTTGAGGCCAATTTCCAATCAATGCGATGCAATAATTGACCGACAAAAATGGTTGCATGTTTTCATGGGCAACATTTCCACCAGTGCTATCCAACATTCCAGGAGCTAAGGTGGTGGTATTCGTTGCATCTGTACTATAAAGATCGGCTGTTAAAGAAGGACTAACTGATTGGGGAGATGTTGGAATGGCAATTTTGTTGCCAGGAATACCTTCGGTGCCTGAATTGTTGGAAACCTCCATTGCGTGTGTATGGGCAGGAATATTGTTTGTTGTAAGGGCAACAGTTTCTGCTCCTGCCTGGATGCCTAATCTATAGTTAGCATCATTATTGCTTGCCCCAACAACGCTCCTGCCTCTTAAGTCGGGAAGAGCAAACGTCGTGTTGGAGACGCTTCCATAGGTATTACCAATTAAGGCATATAGTGCCTGAAACTGTGATATTGGAAGTATTGTTCCATCGCATGGATGCCACCCACGTGGAACTGTTCCAAAAGCAAAGGGGCGAATTTCTCCGATATAGTTATCCATAGTATTATTGTATTAATTTGTTATTCTGGTCGTTGTGGATATAATCCATCCCAACAAATGCAGTAGTTAAGTGCCGTAAATGGAGATCGATTCTCGTGAGCTGTTACTGTTGGTGCACCTGCGACGGAAACGGAATCAGACTTTAACTGTACAGGATTTAATTGAGAATTACCATATCCATTTAATTCCGTTCTGTTACCTGCACCATCTTCAACAAACATATTGCCCAAAAAAGAGGACCCAGGAACCGGTGCATTTGAATAATCGGAATCCTCTGGCAATCCGGTATATACATTGACACTGTGGTTGTGAGAGGGCATATTCGAATTAGATAGAATCACGGATTGTTCACCTATTGCAACTGCATCTGGTCGATCTGTTAAGCCGGGACCCTGGCCGACTCCAATGACAGCATAAGATCTCAAATCAGGTACATTGAAAGTAGAAGAAGTACCGCCATACTTTGTGCCTACAATAGAGTAGAGGGGAGTGTATTGCTGAATTAAAAGCTGTCGGCCATCACAAGGAATCCATTCCGGGGGATTGTATCCAAAGGCGAAGACCCGAATTTCTCCTATAAGTCCATCCATAGTTTGAAAAATTTAAAAATTTATAATAAAAAGACCGTAGTCAAATATTCACTTTTAACGGGACTTACAAAATTTTTGTTTCATGAAATGGCGGGAAATTAAAATCTTTGTTTATTACGGTTCAGTTAAATTGATGATTGAAGATATAAAAAAAGGTTGTCAACTTTCGTTAACAACCTCATTTTCAGCGGAGAGAGTGGGATTCGAACCCACGGTACCCTTTTGGAGTACACACACTTTCCAGGCGTGCTCCTTCGACCACTCGGACATCTCTCCTGATCGGAATTTCAAAGCTGACCTTTTAACAACCCAAAATTCACGCACAAAAGTAGGAGATTTTTTTATTATATAAACAATAATTCCCAAAACTTGAAAGCAAATACAATATAATTACTTAATTAATAGAATATCAAGTAAATAAATCATATTAAAAAAACAATTTTCAAACTCTGGAAATATTTCCTTGATAAACTCCTGAACCAAAATATACTTAACATATAGACAAGGAAAGTACGTTAATGGACAGCAGTTTTTTGCTATCGTACAGGAACGTCTCATTTTAAATATTACCAAAAACATTATATAATACTCTATACCAATGATATAATGTTTTTGGCACGCCTATTGTAACTAGGTTGTTCGTAAACATTTAAAAACAAAAAACAATTTAATAATTATTTGCCATGAAAAAATTAACATTACTTTTCGCGATTCTGATGGTCACTTTATTTGCCACAACTGCTTCAGCAACCGATTTAGCCGGTAATTCGATTAACTTAAAAGGGGATTCCAATACTCAGTTTGGAAAATACGAGGTTAAAGAACTTGCCCCTGCAACTGTTGATGGTGAGTTGATGCGTACCTTTGAGGTTACTTATGAAAAAGCACAAAAGACGGTTTTGATTTATCTTGATGAACGAGCCAATTGTAAAGATTACATTGTACGCTCCAATAATCTGGAAATCCGTTATGCTTGTAAAAAATCATCATTTGGGACTGAACTCTTGACCGGGAAACACATGAAATACGATCCTAACTTGAATTCACTTTATTTGGCCCAGGATGAATTTGCACGTCAACAAAAGATTTCAGAGGGTGGTTTGCCAGTTGCATCGGCACTAAGCCTGATCGCCAGCTACTATCCTGACCTCTTAAAGAGAACAAACCTTCTCAACTAATGAATAGTAGGGGATATTAAAATAAAAGGTGATTCCTGCAACAATTCAGGACAGCCAATCAACACAAAGCCTGCCGGATAATCCGGCAGGCTTTGTGTTTTCAATCGTTTTCATTGAATGGTTACTGCTTCTGTCTTTATGAATAGTTTTTTCCCTTTTTTGGGGTTCAAATGGACAGCTACATCTATCAATTCATCCTTGTTCCATTTGAGGTTGTTTGTTGCTTCAAGTATAATCGCTCCATTTTCAAAATCAAAATTAGTTTTTGAAAAATTTCCTGTAAAAGGTTCACGTTCAAGGTTTGACGAACGGAGGTAATAATACTCGGGTTCTACACCCAAAGGAAAAATACTGAGGTCGGGTGTCGAAAGCCAGATGGTTATTTTCATGGTGGTTCGACCTAAAGTATCTGATTTAACGATATTTGCCTTAATAGAAATTTGGTTGTCACCTATTGTCAATATGGAAGGAGCCTTGCATGGACATATTTTTTTATTGACCATGCAACTCATACAAAGAAGCATAATCAACACCACAGGAATTTTATTAAATATTTTCATCCCACTATAATTTGCTTTTTATTAGTTGACTAAATTAAAAATAGTTATCACGATAACAAATATCCCGTAAAAGTTTTACAAAATATAATATGCTTAACATATTGATAGCATTCGTTCGTTTATGAACATCATTTTTTCGCTATCGTACAGGAGAATATGTTTTCATATATTTTAAAATTTATACTACATTGCTCTATTACAATAATATAGGGTTTTTGGCACGCCTATTGTAAATCAGTTGATCGTAAACATTAAAAAAACAAAAACAATTTAATACTTATTTGCCATGAAAACTTTAACATTACTTTTTGCGATTCTGATGGTCACTTTATTTGCCACAACTGCTTCTGCAACCGATTTAGCCGGAAATTCGATCAATTTGAAAGGGAATTCCAATACTCAATTTGGAAAATATGAGGTTAAAGAACTTGCTCCTGTAAATGTCGATGGCGAGTTGATGCGTACTTTTGAGGTTACTTATGAAAAAGCTCAGAAGACTGTTTTAATTTATCTGGATGAACGTGCCAATTGCAAAGATTATATCGTACGCTCAAACAATCTCGAAATCCGCTATGCTTGCAAAAAATCATCATTTGGAACTGAAATTTTAACAGGAAAACACATGAAATATGATCCAAACTTGAATTCACTTTATTTGGGCCAGGAAGAATTTGCAAGGCAACAGAAAATTTCTGAAGGTGGTTTACCGGTTGCCTCAGCATTGAGCCTGATCGCAAGTTATTATCCCGACTTGTTAAAGAGCCCAAGCCTTTTAAATTAAAACAGAATTGAGTATAACAATGATAACCCCAGCTGCAGCTTTGACTGCACAAAATTTCCAAAGCCTGTCGGACCGCCATCCGACAGGTTCCTTCGTTTTAGAAGGTTATCAAATGCGAATAACGACAATAAAATTTTGTCAATTAAAGTTTTAATATTTTCGATCGAATATATTTGCAATTCATTAATTTTATGCCGCTTAATAATTCATAATTAATAACTCATTTTTTTTTCCTATGAAAACAGCGATCCGATTTCTTCCTTTCCTGCTCCTATTGGGAATATTGTTTTCGTGCAAAAATGTACGGTACACGAAAGAGGTCATTACCGATAAAAATGGTTACTCCTACGAGCAAGTTACCAACGATCCTTTGAAGACAAGGATTTACACCCTTAAAAATGGATTAAAAGTCTATTTATCTGTAAACAAGGATGAACCACGTGCAATGGGTTTGATCGGTGTCAGGGCCGGTTCTATTAATGACCCTGTTGAAACAACTGGTTTAGCCCATTATTTTGAACACATGATGTTTAAAGGAACCGATAAATTTGGCACTACCAACTGGGCCAGCGAAAAAATCTTGCTAGACAGTATTTCAAATCTTTTTGAAAAATACAAAGCAGAAAAAGATCCGGTAGCAAAAAAGGATATTTACAAACAAATAGATCAAACCTCACAAGCTGCATCCAAATTTGCTATCCCAAATGAATATGATAAAATGTCGGCTTCAATCGGTGCCAAAAGTACCAATGCCTTCACCAATTATGGTGTTACTGCCTATATGAACGACATCCCGGTTAACGAATTGAAAAAATGGATCGAAATGGAGAGCGAACGCTTCCGCAATCCGGTGCTTAGGCTTTTCCACACCGAGTTGGAAACGGTTTACGAAGAGTTTAACATGTACCAGGATATGGACGATATGCGTTTGAACAATGCTTTGATGTCGGGACTCTATCCCACCCATCCGCTGGGACGCGACATTATTGGATTTCCGGAGCACCTCAAAAATCCTTCGATGGTGAATATCATGAAATTTTACCATACATGGTATGTACCCAATAATATGGTATTTGTATTAAGTGGCGATATTGATTGTGATGAAACTATTAAACTTATCGACGGCACTTTTGGAAAATATGAATCTAAGGAACTGCCTAAGAATGAGTTCCCAAAAGAGGCGGCCATCACATCACCGGTCATCAAAGAGGTTGTTGGTCCCGAAGCTGAACAGGTTCAGTTTGCCTATCGTTTCAATGGTTATCATTCAAGTGACCGGAAATTTGTAACCCTGATCGATTATATCCTTTCAAATTCGGTGGCCGGGTTGATCGATTTGGACCTTAACCAACAACAAAAGGTGCTTAAAGCCGGTAGTGGGAGTAGTTTTGAAATGGACTACGGGTATCATCTTTTTATGGGTACACCACGGCAGGGACAAAAACTTGAAGAAGTACGCGACTTGTTGCTTGCTGAAATCAACAAGGTTAAAAAAGGAGAATTTGACGATTGGTTGATACAGGCTTCTGTGAACAACCTGAAATTGGAAAAGATCCGTCAAAACGAGTCAAACGGAAGGGCTTTCACTTTACTTGAGTCGTTTATTAACAAATCGGATTGGGCCGAGGAGTTGGCATACAATGATGAACTGGCACAAATTACAAAAGCTCAACTTGTCGAATTTGCCAATGCCAACTATAAGGACAACTATGTAATTGTATATAAAAGGACTGGGGCAGCCCAGGGACTTGTAAAGGTCGATAAACCAACGATAACACCGATTGCCATTAATAGGGCCGATCAGTCTGATTTTCTTAAAACATTTGTCAATCAGGGTGCTACTCCTTTGGAACCCGTTTTTGTGAATTACTCCGAATCGATTAAGGAGGAGAAGTTGAACGACAATGTCAATTTCGATTATATCCAAAACACAACCAACGAATTGTTCTCCCTCAATTATGTTACCCAAATCGGAACGAACCACGACCCCAAAATTGCACTCGCGGTTAAGTACCTTCCCTATCTTGGTACGGAAACAATGACTGCCGAGCAATTTAAAAAAGAGCTATATAAATTGGGGGTCTCTTTAAGTGTGAACACAGGCACCGACCAGTCGTCAATAACCATCAGTGGGTTGGATCAAAACAGTCAGGCCGGCTTAAAATTGCTTGAGCAATTGCTTGCCAGCGCCAAACCAGATAAAGAAGCCTATAGTAAATTTGTGGAAGGAATATTAAAAGAACGTGAAAACCAGAAAAAGGACCAGAATGCAATTTCCTCTGCCCTGGGAAGTTTTGGCAAATTTGGCAAGGAATCCCCATTTTCCAATATCATTTCAGAAGAGGAGCTAAAAAGTATTGATCCAACGACGCTTACAAACCTGATCCATCAATTCTGCAGCTATCCGCACAGGGTATTTTACTATGGTCCAACCGAATTTGCCAAATCAAAAGCACTTGTCGCCGAGAATCATATCCTTTCCGCAAATGTATTGCCGATTCCAGCCGAAAAAGCTTTTACCGAGCAGGTAACTGATCAAAATAAGGTGTTTTTTGTAGATTACGACAAATCGCAGGTTGATATTATTATGATGTCACGCGACATTCCTTTTGACACTAAAACACTCGTAAATTCAAGGGTATTCAACGAATATTATGGAAATTCAATGAGTTCAGTCGTTTTTCAGGAGATTCGTGAAGCAAGGGCTTTGGCTTATTCTGCATGGTCCAATTATCAACGCCCACTCAAAAAGGAGAATTCGTTTTATATTTATGGTGCCGTTTATACTCAGGCCAATAAAATGATGGATGCCATCGGAGCTATGAACGGATTGTTGTCCAAAATGATCGTTGATGAGAAATCGTTCAATATTGCCAAAGAGAGCGTGATAAAAAGCATACAGACAGAACGGATCATTAAAAGCAATATTTTCTATAACTGGTTGCAAAACAAAAAATTGGGAATAGATTACGACATTCGCAAAGATTATTACGAAAATGCTAAGACAGTAACGATCAACGATATTCAGAAATTTTTTGATGAACGGTTTAAGGATAGAAAATACACCTACATGATTGTTGGGAATAAAAAGGATGCAGATCAGAACCAATTAAAGAAAGTTGGTCCAGTAACAGAACTGACTTTAAAGGATATCTTCAACTATTAAATCAGTAAAAATTACTGTATATCAATAATATATAAAGAAATTAAGGCTGAGAGCGCAGAGCTTTCAGCCTTAATTGTTTTATAAAAAAATCCAATTATTCGGTTTCCACTTTTGGAGGATCTTTTTTTGTCGGTTTAATTAAATCGCTGCTTAACCATCCCAACAATACACCATATTATAGTCCTTTAATATATTCAGCACTCGGTTTAAATTTGTCCATGTCCATTTCAACATAGAAATTTTTGACTCCTGCTTTATCAGCAGACCGATAAAATTCCTTCCAGTCAACAACGCCTTGTCCACAAGGAACTTGCTTATTGTCGATTGTTGACCAGTCGGCAAGATGGGCTGAGATAAACCTTGTTGGATACTTATCAAAGTAAGTCGATGCTTTGTACCCAATACTGATCACCGCTACCTGAAATTGCATTTTAACCAGTCCGGGATCGAGTAGCTTCAATAATTCATCGTAGATCAAAACGCCGTCGATCTTTTCAAATTCCATGTGGTGGTTGTGGAACCCCATTTGTAGGCCAGCTTTTTTGGTCTTCATCCCGATCTCGTTCAACTGATCGCAAGATTTCATCCAATCACCCATTGTTGCACTCTTGGGCAACCAAAAACTGGAACAGATCATCTGGCTCATTCCCAATTGTTTGGCAAATTCGATCCGGTCATCGAGGTTATCCTTCAATTCTCCGTAGGTGAAATGGGAACTTTCGCATTTCAAACCAGCGTCGTCGATGATTTTGCGCATATCACCTGATTTCATTTTTACCAGAGGCTCAAATCCTGACGAGATGTACCCTGAAGGGGAGCACATCTCAACCCCAGTGTAACCAAGTCCTGCCATCATCTTTAAAGTTCCGGCAAAATCTTTTACCAGCATCTCCCTGATTGTATAGACCTGAAATCCAAGTGAGTGTTTGGATTTCCCGGTAGGAAGCGAACCAAAAGTATCGCTTGGAACCTGTGAAAACAAGGCTGTCGATCCTAATCCTAAAATGGTTTTTCCCAAAAACTGTCGTCTGTTAATGTTGTTCATGTAAGTTTTAATTAATTGATTTTCAATAAAATTATTTTATTCTCTCTTATCTCAACTTTTCTTTTGCGGCGCATGGATCCTTTCATCTTTGAATAACATGCTGATTGCGCCTTAAGAAACGGAACTATATTTCACTTCTACAATACTTTAACACCTACGGTGTATTGATTGTGCTGGATAATCATTCTGCCTTTTGAAAGTAAGATTTTATAATGGATTAGTATTGTCTTCATTGTAAAACTAATTGGTAGTATATGATACTGTCTTCCAAAGTTTTCAAATGCTGAAAAACTCTAAATCACCCCTTCTCTCCATCTTACCTTCTCAAAGTCTCTCCATCACTCCCTCTCCAAATCAAATAGTTTCAGGATCCCAACCTTTACGGTATTCGCGAACCAGGTATTTATTGGCTTCCGGGATATTTGTAATTTTCATTGACGAGGCATCATATTTCAGCATCCGCCCTGCCCTTAAAGATGCGGCATACAAGTTAACCGCTTCGGTGATATGGGTCGCTCCGGTAAAACTTCCTGGACATTGTTTTCCTGAGCGAAGAGCATTAAGAAACAATTGAAATCCATTAGGTTTAGCATCCTTGGTAACCTTTGGCACCTCAATTCCGGTCATCCGTTTTTCAGGGATCAGCTTTGGGTCATCGACATGAAATCCGGCCAATATTTTCCCTTTATCCCCAACAAACATCATTCCCTCCGGTGTCAGTTCCTTATTGTCTTCATACAATTCATTTGGGACCGGGGGGCGTATTCCACCATCGTACCAAATCAAATCCACTGGCGGGCGTGATCCTTTTGCAGGATATTTGAACCGTACGGAGCTGGCCATTGGAAATGAAAAGTCATTTTTAATCTGAAAAGCAGAACTATCCCTGATTCCACAAACATGGCTTAAATTGGGTTCAATGATTGTTGGGGCTTCGAGTTCCAGAGCTTTAAAAACGGTCCACAGACTGTAGTGTCCCATGTCGGCCATCGATCCACCGCCAAAATCATACCATCCCCTGAATACCATATTTGTATAATTAGGGTGGTATGTCCTGTCGGCTTCGGGACCGAGCCACAAATCCCAGTCGAATCCTTTGGGAATAGTTGGTTTATCTATTGGTATTACAGGATATTGTGGCCAGACCGGGCGGTTCGACCAGTTGTGTACCTCCTTCAGTGTTCCGATTTGACCCTCATTGATCCATTTCATTACTTGTTCCATCGAACCGTTAGAATCCCATGGAATCAGATGGGTTGTTACTTTGGGATTATTGCGGGCAAGATCAATCACTTTCCTGCCTTCCAATAATCTGTTTGATAATGGCTTATGAATTGATATATGAATCCCTCTTTTTATGGCTGCTGTTGCAAGCAAACCGTGCAAATGATCGGGGGTCATCACTTTAACTGCATCCAAATCCTTTTCTTTTTGGAACATCTCCCTGAAATCGGCATAGGCATTGCATCCATTGATTTTTTGATCGGGACGGTTCTTTTTATAGTATTCATCGATGATCGCTTTTCCATTCTCACGGCCTCCAGGAACAGTATTGTCGCCCCCGGAAGTCCACCCTGGATTATTTAATTTTTTACGGATATCATCCCTGAGCCCAATTTTCGACCAATCAAAATAGCCAATTGCTTCCTTTTGCGGGTCACAAACTGCAATTATTTGTAATTCAGGGATATCCAGAATTTGGAGCAACTCCCTCATACCTTGTGTGCCCACTCCGATATAGGCAAGTGTTGTTTTATCATTTGGTGCTACAAAACCATTTCCTCCAAGGACATGGCGGGGTACAATCGTAAATGCCGCAGCTGATGCGGCAACCATTCCTACGAAATCCCTTCTGTTCACTGTTGGCTTCAATACAGGTGAAGCCGATCCCTTTTCTTCTGGCTGTTTGTGATTTGAATTTTGACTTGTTGAATAATTTTCCATGGTAATTACTTTTGGTTTCAGAAATCGATCATCCAAAAGTAAATTTAATGCTGTTGAAATCAAAGGAAATAAGTATTTTCGTTCTATTAAAATTGGGGTCTTGGGGATAGTTATTAAACTCTTTTATTTAAATCAAGAAGCCCCAAAATTTATAAACAAATAATGGACAACCCAAAAGAAACCGTTTTATTAAGCAGTGCGTATCTTGCACCAATACAGTATTTTACAAAACTAATAGGCTACAGCGAAGTTCAGGTCGAAATTTGCGAAAGTTACTTGAAGCAGACTTATCGCAACCGGACAATCATTTTGACGGCCAATGGCCCGATCCAATTGTCGTTGCCGGTAACAGATGGGCCAGGGGCAAAGGGACCAATCAGGGATATTGAACTATCTTATGATCATCAATGGCAGCAAATCCATTGGCGTGGAATTTCTTCGGCTTACAACAATTCCCCTTTCTTTGAGTATTATGCCGATGATCTTGCACCTTATTATCATGAAAAAAGATGGAAATATTTGTTCGATTTTAACCTTGAAATTCAAAATACTTTATTTGAATGTCTTGACATTAAAAAAGATATTAAATTTACGGATGACTATGTGCCACTTGGAAAAGTTCCGGAAACCATGGAGGATATGCGGCATAATATTCATCCAAAACCACAGAAACAAAGTGTTGACCCTCACTTTTCACCAAAACCATATACGCAAGTGTTTCATGAGAAATTTGGGTTTATTCCCAACCTGAGTATCCTGGACCTGATGTTCAATGAAGGGCCGGAAACGGTGAGTAATTTAAGGTTGTGTATTCGATAAAATATTTTGAACTAATAATTAAAATTTCTCTTTCACGAATTTACGAATGATTTCTGCATGGTCGAATGCCATTTCGGGTAAGGAAATGATGGGAAACCATCGCGCTATTGCAGCATCGTCGCCTCCGGTAACAGCCACGGTATCTGCGATCCTGCCATGAAAGACAGTAGTAATTGTCCGATGGCGTGGATCCCTGTTTATTGCATCGAAGGTAAAAAACTGGTGCAAGGCCACATTTTTGAGCCCTGTTTCCTCGAAAAGCTCACGCTTACAAGCCTCTTCTAAAGTTTCGTCCATTTCGATAAAACCTCCAGGTAAAGCCCATTTTTCAGCATACGGGTCAAATTTGCGCTGGATCAGCAAAACCAAATCCTCACAATGATTGCCTGCTACAATGATTGCATCGACAGTTAAGGCTGCTCGCGGGTACTTGTAACAGAATTCCAATTCAGAACTATTCATAATTAAGTCTTTTTTTTTATTCCTCTTTTTGTTTATTGGAATTGCGAAAAACAATGTAAACCACAACTAAAATGGCAAACAGATAACCTAATATTTCAAGATGTCCCATATTTATATCTGGTTAAAGATTTCTTGTATTCCTGAAACTCCAGTATGAACAATTATTTGTGTTCATTTTTATCATTAATAATTCTGCGCATTAACCGCATCTGATGTGTATATCTTTTTGTATCAACATTGTAAATCCCAAATTGGTCAACCTTGTCGATCCTCACTTTTCCTGAACAATGAATTATTCTTTTCTCAGTCCAAATGATGCCAACATGGATAATGACACCTTCTTCGTTGTCAAAAAACGCAAGATCCCCTGGCAAAGCCTCTTCTACGAAGCTGAGGTTTTCGCCAATAAGGGCTTGTTGGGCAGCATCCCGCGGAATTTGTAATCCTGCCATCTTGTACAAAATCTGTGAAAATCCGGAACAATCGATCCCAAATGGAGTCCGGCCTCCCCAAAGAAAAGGTACATTGAAAAAGCTTAGCGCGTTTTCGATCATGCGCTCGCGGATACTTCCTTCAGGTAAAGGTTTCATTTTTGGTTTTAGCTTGTAGGCCATCTTCCCAAGTTTAAAAGATTGGGCAAATGGTTTAAAATTTGGCAATGAACTACCTGCTACAATAAAGAAACTATCGCTTCCTGACTTGATTTGGACCTTGTTGACCAGATTGGTCGTCACAAGATGCGGACCATTAGCGAGAAATAAAAAGTACTTCTCACCAATCTCATTGACCATTTTATGGTCAACCCACCCTTCATATCCATCGAAAGCAAGGGTAATCCGACACCATTTGTCTTTTACCTGATTTATTGTATAGTGTTCACCAAAAAGTATTTGAGAACACATTTCACTATCTTCGCGCGGTTCTGACCGCAATGGAACAATGCTGAGGTTGGAAATCCCGTATCTCATTAAAAATAACTACTTTTGGTTTATCCAAAAATATAAAATAATTGGTTGCTGCATTTATTTTAAGATAAGAAAAAAATATGGACCTGAAAAAGAACAATTGGTTTCAAACCTCAAGGTGGCATTCGATCTATTTGACGTTGATTTTCATAATAACTGGTGTTATTCTCTATTTTGCAATGCCGCAGGAAGGAAGGTTCCGGTACGAATTTCAAAAAGGGAGGCCCTGGATGCACACCACGCTGATTGCCCCGTTCAATTTTGCCATCCTAAAATCGGATGATGCGATCAGGCAGGAACGTGATTCATTGCTTAAATCACTGACTCCTTATTTTATGTTGCACGATTCGATTAAAAATCAGCAAATAAATGCGTTATCTTTAAAGATTGATGAAATTACGCTCAAGGAGAACACCGAGATTTATTATTCAAGAATCGTAAAGAACAAAGTTGTTGCAATTTTTGAAAAGATTTATAATTCAGGGATCCTCGAACAAGCAATAACCAATTATCCAAACCTTGCTGAGAAAAGTGAGTTGTTTAAAATCAGGAACAATCGTGCCGAAAAAGTTGCGGTAGGTCAGTTGTACTCATTGAAAACTGCCTATTCGGAAGCGAATGTATTACTGACCCAACTAAAAAAGGGAGATCCCGATTACAAAAAAATCATAGATAAACTGCACCCTGAAGACTATTTGTCGGCCAACCTGACTTTTGACACTGATAAAACAAAAACAGAAGAACAAAAAATACTTGAAAATCTTTCAACAACCTATGGCGTGGTTCAGGATGGTGAACGTATAGTATCTCAAGGGGATGTAATTTCTCCCAGAACTTATATCATTCTCGATTCGTTGAAATCAGCATTTGAGAAAAGCCGTGGCGACCTTACAAAATACTACCTGATAGTTATTGGTAAAGTATTGTTTATCAGTATGTTGTTGTTGACATTGTTTTTGTTTATTTACAACATCAGGAATAAAGTGCTTAAATCGAAACGCGATACTACCTTTACTTTGTTTATGATGGCACTGATGATCCTATTCTGTCGGCTCATTGTGTCTGCCAATATTTACCCTGTTTACATAGTACCTTTTACGGCACTTGCATTGATCATCAGGACTTTCCTTGATGCCCGGTTAGCTATCTTTGTGAACACTATTACTGCGATTATCGTCGGGTTTATGGTTCCCAATGGTTATGAATTTCTGCTGCTTTCAATTCCTGCCGGAAGCATAGCCGTTATCAGTCAGAACAACCTCCAAAGACGCGACCAGTTGATCCTTACCTCGATCATCATATTTTTCGTTTATGCGGCAACTTATGTTGGCATATCCTTAATTCAAGAGGCTAGCTTTGCCGCAATAGATTGGTCGATGATGAAATGGTTCCTGATTAATGCTGTCCTTACCCTAATTACCTATATCGTGGTTTTTCTGATCGAAAAGTCGTTTGGGTTTGTTTCGGATGTTACTTTGATCGAGTTGTCGTATTCGAATCAGAAGTTGCTCCGAAAATTGGCAGAAGAGGCACCTGGTACTTTTCAACATTCGTTACAGGTGGCCAATCTTGCAGAAGAAGCAATTCTAAGATTAGGTGGCAATCCATTATTGGTGAGGGCAGGGGCTCTTTATCACGATATTGGTAAAATGTTAAATCCACAGTACTTTACTGAAAATCAGGCAATCGGGATTAATCCGCACGACCAGCTTACTTTTGAGGAGAGTGCCCAAAAAATAATGGAACATGTTAAACTTGGAGTTGATCTCGCACACCAGCACAAAATACCGGAACAAATTATTGATTTTATCGGCACCCATCATGGTACCACCAAAACCGGTTATTATTATATCCAATTGAACAAAAAAAGCAAAGATGAAATTGATGAGGCACTCTTCACTTATCCTGGTCCGTTGCCTGTAACCCGTGAAACCGCAGTCGTAATGTTGGCCGACAGTATTGAAGCGGCATCGAGGAGCCTCGATAAAAAAAACAACGAGACCTTTGTAAAGCTGATCGATCATATATTCAAGCAGAAAATCGAAGCTCATCAGCTTGATTATGCTCCGCTTACGTTCAGGGATATCACATTATTGAAAGAAATATTCCTTGAAAAACTTCACAATATTTACCATGTCAGAATTACGTATGCGGATAAACATCATTGATTATTGTTGCGAATGAATTAATTGTAAATAATCTAAGTTGTTAAATATTCATATAAAAATTCCAATATACGAAACTTTGCACGAAAATTGCTTAAAAACCGACTATTTACAATGAAAGACGGGAGAGATTGACATCCTTAGACACTTCAATGTAAAGGTCTTTATTTCAAATTATTAGTTATGAACAAAATTAAATTTGCAGTTTTCGTTGTTTTTGTAATCCTCGTCTGGGGATGTAAAAAGGACACTCAACAAACTGAAATAATAACAATTGATCCCAAAGTTCAATATACCGCCGATACTTTTAACGATTTGTATCTTTGGTATGAATCCATGCCAACAGTAGATCTGCCAACCGTTAAGACTCCTGATGATTACATAGACAAAGTCCGATACTCCCAGGACCGTTGGAGTTTTACAATGCCCTACACCGATATGATGAAATTGTTGCAAAATGGAGAGACTACAGGATGGGGTTTTGGATTTGGCTATGATAACCTTAAAAATTTAAGGATCTATTTTGTTTACGACAATAGTGCCATGGGAAGGGCAGGGGTAAAACGTGGATGGGTAATGAAGTCGATCAATGGAAGCCTTGTATCTTCAATGACTTCAACAGATTTCAATACTGCCCTTGGTAATACGACAAACACATTTGTTTTTATTAAAAATGACGGAACCGAAACATCTATTCAGATGACAAAAGGTGTGATAGGGATAAATTCTGTGCAATATTCAAGTGTTTTCACCAGGGGGGCAAAAAAAATAGGGTATTTTGTATTCAGCGATTTTCTGGGAAGTTCTGTCAAGGAATTGAATACGACTTTTGATAAATTTGTTAGTCAGGGAGTTACAGATATGATACTTGACCTGCGCTACAATGGGGGAGGCACATTGGATTGTGCTGATTCACTGGTGGCTTTGCTGGCCGGAAAGCCAAACAAGGATAAGGTTTACAATACATTGACCTATAACAATAAACATACAAGAATGGGGTATTCATTTAAAATCGGTTTGAAATACAACAGTATTCAATTGGATAAACTGGTTTTTATTACAACGTCTGGAACTGCTTCTGCAAGTGAACTGGTGATATCAGGGTTGAAACCTTATCTGAACATCAAATTGATCGGGTCAAAAACCCATGGAAAACCCGTTGGAATGAACATTGAAGGGAATACCAACCTCAACCTCGCTGTTGCTCCAATTAGTTTCCGAAATATGAATTCGGTAGGTTATACAGACTATTTTGATGGAATACCGGTCGACTTTGCTGTAAATGACAATCCCACACAAGATTGGGGCGATTTATCCGATGAGTGCCTGAAAGCAGCAATTAACTATATTTCAACCGGAGCGATTGGTTTTGTTCCCCAAAAATCATCAGGTTATTTGAACCAGATGATTTACAAAGGGAGCGACAATCCGATTGAAAACCTTTATCAGTTTGGGGCAGGCCACAACCTTTCAAATGAATGATAATTTGTGAAAAAAAACATGTTCTAATTCAATTGATTTTTCTATTTTGCGCAACATAACAAATCAAGTTATTTTATTATGAAAACAACTACAAAGGGATTTTTAATTGCACTCTCACTGTTACTTTTCGTTAGTGTTTCGTACGCTCAGAAAGCCAATGAAGAAGGTTATAAATTTCAAATAATCAATGAGATACCGAATACATCCGTCAAAAATCAAAACCGTACCGGAACATGCTGGGCATTTTCGTCGATGTCGTTTTTTGAGTCCGAAATGTTACGGATGGGCAAACCGGAGGTTGACTTGTCGGAAATGTTTGTGGTGAACAACTGCTATCGCGATAAAGCGGTGAAATATGTCCGGATGACTGGTAAGACCAATTTTGGCGGTGGTGGAGAACCTTATGATGCACTTTATGTTCTTGACAATTATGGTCTTGCTCCTGATATTATCTATCCTGGCCTAAAATATGGTGAAGACAAACATGTTCATGGCGAAATGGACGAAGTACTGCTCAAAATGGTTGAAGCTGTTGTTGAGAACAAAAATAGGAAACTGACCCCGGTTTGGGATTCTGCGTTCAATCAAACGATCGATTCCTATCTTGGCCTGCTTCCCCTAAGTTTTGAATACAAGAACAAGACCTATACCCCCAAATCGTTTGCATCTGAATATTGCGGACTTAAAAGTGACGATTACATTCAGTTGACATCTTTTTCTCACCATCCATTTTATCAGCAGTTTATCCTTGAAGTACCCGACAACTGGTTGTGGAGCAGCTATTACAATGTTCCACTGGACGAACTTCAGGAAATTGTCGATTATTCACTTGATAAAGGTTATTCGGTTCTTTGGGCTGCCGATTCGAGCGATAAAGGATTTGCGACTTCACAAAAAGGGATAGCTGTAGTACCCGATAAAATTCCTGCAAATTTGACGGGACTAGAAATTGCAAAATGGGATTCTCTTTCCGAAAAAGAGAAGGATGCTGCAATTTTCAAGTTTGACAAACCTGGAAAGGAAAGGGTGATCACTCAAGAAATCAGACAATTGGCTTTCGATAACCTTGAGACGACCGATGATCATGCCATGCACATTGTTGGATTGGCAAAGGATCAGAATGGCACTCCTTATTACAAAGTTAAAAACTCATGGGGCAGCTACAATAGCTACAAAGGGTATTTTTATTGCTCGCAAACCTATTTCCGTTACAAAACCACGTCGATATTGATCAATAAGGCAGGTTTACCAGAAGGGATCAGGAAAAAGCTGAAGTTGTAAACCAAATCATTCTTTAAAGAAAGGGGGGCTAAAGTTTCTTTTTATGGTTGTGAGGGAGGAGAAATACATGTTGTATAACATGTTTTTATAAATACTGTTTCAAATTTAAACAACATTGAAAACTTTATTTTTGCCTGTTACTCATTTATTTGGAGCGGCGCGTGAAAACCGTGAATTTAAAATTGGTTATTATAAATTTAAGTTCTGAGGTCAGTATGAAAGGAAAAATCTTGCATTGCAAAAAATAAACAACAGTGATAAGTGTACGAAGCCGCACAATTTGGGATGTATTCTTCAAATTTACCGTTCAAGTAAACGATTGGCAACGATTAGCAACGATTGTAAAGGTTGCGAATTGTAGTTTTGTTTGAAAAAATTAACTTTGTTGACTTTTTTGATCCAATTGTTTTTTAGATTTTTAAAATATATAAACATGAGTATAATGAGCATAATTTCGCACAGTGAGAAAAATACCTTGAAAATAGCGGAGGAACTTGCACCTTTGTTTATGAAAGGGGATGTTATACTTCTTGAGGGTGGTTTAGCTACTGGTAAAACATACTTTGTAAAAGGATTTTCAAATTATTTTAAAAATAAGGAGGTTGTAACCAGTCCAACATTTAGTATAGCTAATTTTTATAGTTGCGAAAGCGTTACTTTATTGCATATGGATTTGTATAGAATTTCCACTATTGAAGAATTTGAAGATTTAGGCATCGAAGAATACTTTTCTGATGCGATAGTTCTCATTGAATGGGGTGAAAAATTATTTCAGTATTTAGATGAATATTTTTTAGTATCTTTTGAGTGTGACGAAAACAACAGAGAGTATAGAAGTTTATCTTTTTCATTTAAAGGTGAGAGGGTAAAATCAAAAATGGATTTATTGTATAATAAACTTTCAAAATTCAGAGTATGTTAACATTGGGCATTTCAACATCTTCAAGCCATTTTTCCGTTGTATTCGGCGAGGACAATTTTGTTTTATTCAATTCAGAAAATTTAGAATTATCTTACTTTAAAACTATTGAAATTCTGGTTGCGAAGGGATTGGCATATATTAATAGAGAGGTACGCGAAATAACAAATATAATAGTTGATAATGGCCCAGGTGGAACGAGTAGTGTTAGAACAGGTGTAGCTTTTGCAAACGGACTTGGCTATAGTTTAGGAATAAATGTTTGCCCAGTTTCGGCTTTTGAAATATTGGGTTTTGATATTTATTCAAATTCGCAGATTCCTGTTTTATTAACAACAAAGTCTATTAAGGGAAATGCTTTTCTTGGTTATTTTAATAGTAATAAACTTCATTCAATATCTTATGGAAAAGTTGATAATATTTTGCAAAATATTATTAATGTTAATGTTGAGTTTATAGCCACAGGATATTACAAAGATATTATTAAAGACTTATCGCATAGAAATATAATAAATGTTTCAGATCAACAATATGGAGACATTGAGCTTCTTATTAAACATGAACAATTATTTACTTCTAGAGCTTTAAGATTTCCCAATTTTGTAATACCAATAACTGAAAAAACTTTAAGTCATGCTTGAGCCAATCTTTATTATTAAACGAACTGATAGAACATCAGGAGGAGCAATCCGCAATCGTGATATTCAAAGAATTCATCAACATTTGTTATTAAGCAATCTGGTTATACTGCCAAGTGATACTTGTTATTCATTAGCTGCTTGTGCAACAAGTAGAACATTATACCAAACGATTAATGTCATTTTGGATAGGCATGATATTCCTATTTCAATTGCATTCCCTAGTTTTTTAGTTGCAGAGTCGTTTGCAGAATTTGATCATTATACTAGGTTGTTAATGGAAAAATTTACACCTGGCCCAATTACAATAGTCTGCAAAGTTACAGACCTAAAAGATCCTGAAAATAAGTATCCGTTGAAAGAAGTCGTGAGATCCAAAGATCGCACTGTTGGCGTACGAATTCCTGATAGTTATATTGAAAGAGAAGTTGCTGGTTGTACACAATACCCAATTACAACTGTTGCAATAAGAGATTCTAAAGGCAACATTGTCCAAAATTTACATCAAGCAATTGATATAGTATTAAAGGGTATACAAAAAAATAAATTTAAACCAGATGTAATAGCAATTGAAGGTGATTTTTCTTTCAAAAAACATTCTACAGTTGTCAAAGTTGATGGCGGTAATCTAAAATTGATTCGAGAAGGAGAAATTGATTTTAGCTTAATAAAAATGGTATTTGATAATGACTATCCTTTATCAAATGTTGAAGATTGGACATAAAAACGAAATAACATGAACAATAGCAAAGAATATAATGAACTTTATAAAAGACTTGTAAAGATTATTTATATAGAGGATTCTGTTCGTAAAATAGACAAAGATTTGAAAGATAATCTTATTTCGGAAGAGAAAGCATTGCAACAATTAAAAGGCATAGAAAATAAGGGAATTTCTTCTTTACCTCCAATTGAGAATGAAGATTGGAAAGAACTTATTCGAGTAATAGATGAGTCTGAAAAAAGATTGAAAAAATCTATACGGCTTCAACTATATATTGCTTTAGCGGAATTACCCTTTTTTATTTTCATTTTTCTTTTATCATTATACTTTAATTTATTTCATGAAAGCACTATAAGTGTTATAGTAATATTGATGCCAATTTTAGGGGTAATAACTATGCACACTTTTTTTATTTTACGAATTTATCAGCAAGGTGCAACTGCGATAGAAAGGTTTTCAGAAAAGCGTGTAGGAATTTTGTTTTTACGTATTGCTGCTAATCCAATGAATGTTAATATTGAAGCAGATAAATTAATTAATGCTGGTACTCTAATGTTTTTGGGACATCATGTTAAACCTGCAGAACCTTTAAACCCGCAAGATTTGCCAAATAAAATGGAGAAATAATGCAAGAAATCAATCAAATTGTTGAGTGTTTAGAAAGAGGTGGAGTTGTACTACTCCCCACTGATACAGTATATGGGATAGCTGTAAAACCAAATATTGAAAGTGCAGTAGCACAAATTTATAAGTTAAAATCCCGTCCTCGAAATATGTTTCTTCCGATTATGGTTTCTTCAATTGATTATTTTGAAGGACTTGGATTAAACATTAGTGATAACACAAATAAGTTATTAAATTCTAATTTAGTTCCTGGTGCTATTACTATAGCCTTGGGTTTTAATCCGACAAAACAAAGACCTTCGTGGTTAGACGGTAGGGACGAGGTTGCAATTAGAATTCCTAATGACGAGAGACTTTTAAGTGTATTAAGAATGATTGGTCCATTGTTAGTTACAAGTGCTAATAAGCATGGTAGCAACTCTACCCCCAACAACTTAATTGAAATATTAGATGAGCTAAATGGAAGACCAGATTTGATTATTGACGGAGGAATTAAACAAGAAATTCCTTCAACAATAATAAACTGTAGGCTTAATCCTCCTGTTATTGAGAGAGAAGGATATATTTCTTCAGTACAAATATTTAACATATTGGATAATGGATAATAATATAATTTTAGGTATTGAAACTTCTTGCGACGATACCGCTGTTGCATTAGTAGATGAAAAGGGAAATGTTTTGAGTTCTGTAACTTCATCACAAATTGAGATACATAATGAGTTTGGAGGAATATACCCAGAATTTGCAGCTCGTGCGCATATTCATACTATTTTACCCACTATTGAAGAAGCTCTAAAGATCGCTAATATCCAACCATCGATGCTGAAGGCAATTGGGGTAACACGTGGACCTGGGTTGATCGGATCATTATTGGTAGGATTGAATACTGCTACTGCCTTGGGATTAGGCTGGAATATACCGGTTATTGGGATTAATCATCTTAGAGGCCACCTGCGAAGTGCTGACTTGGAAGAACAAAGGATTACATATCCTGCATTAGTTATGCTTGTTTCAGGAGGACACACCATATTATCTTTAATGAAAAATCAAACAGATATTATAATTATTGGATCCACAAGAGACGATTCTGTTGGCGAAGCCTACGATAAAGTAGCAAGGATGTTAAAATTGGGATATCCCGGCGGTCCTATAGTTGATAAGTTAGCTAAGTCAGGTATTGCTAATATTCCTTTTCCTAGACCAATGATAGATAAAGGTTTTGAATTTTCTTTTTCTGGATTAAAATCTGCGGTATCAAGATACATGAATTCAGAAACTAGCATTGTAAATGCCGATGTTGCTGCTTCATTCGTTGAAGCAGTAATGGAAATACTAATAAAAAAATCGCACAGGGCACTTAAACAGTTTCCGGTAAAATCATTTGTCATTGTCGGCGGTGTCGCTGCGAGTCCTCAATTAAGAGAGCAAGCGGCAGAGCTAAGTAGTAAAATCGGAGTTGATTTGTGTCTTCCTCCTTTGCGATGGGCGACAGATAATGGCGCTATGATAGCATTGGCTACTTGGGATTATATAAAACTTGGAATAAATACAGAGCCTATTCCACAATTAGAACTTTCTATTTGTGATTTTTGAAATATGTTATGATCATTAAAATCTATTGACAATCACGTGGAAATCCTAAGTTTGAAGCAACTTCCAGAGTATGCTAGGCTTTCAGCCTGTTGACCGTGCTGGGATGGTGATGGTGCAAGAAAAGGTTGATAGCACAATTAATTAAAATTCAAGCTTTTGGAAGCCTTTCAAATTTCTTCTGCGCTCCAAGCCCTGAAAGGGCAGCCTATCCTAACCCAGGGTAAGTGGTCCCGATCCACAATCTGGTAAATATAAAAGCTTCAGGGAACGCGCCACCCTGGAAATAGGGTCCTCGCAAAGCAGGGTAAAATGGCAACACGAAAACCGTCCGAGATCAAGGGTTCGGAAAAGAGGTAATGCCCATTCGGACGGAGCTGAAAACCTCTTTGAAACTTTGTGGCGTACTCAATAATTTTGATTATTCCGCTCCATTCTACTGCTTTCTTTCCGTCCGATTCTTGGATTATCCTCTGGCATTTGCTTTGCGGCGCATAGTTCGTTTACTCTATTAAAGACTTTCTGATTGCGCCGCCAGTTGATGAGTTAATCCTTAATTTTCAATAATTTAACTCCTAAGAGTATTGTAAAGTGTAAAGAGTCTATTTTGATTTCCGAAGCTTGATCTTTCTGGAATCGGTTCAAAATCATTCCACTGTCATTCCCCTGTAAGGGAAGCCCAATAATAACCCCGATTAAGAGATCCAGAGCTAAAACTATGTAATAGCTCAAAAGATCCATGGACCTCGCCGCCCGCGGAAAATGAGGCGGTGACGAAAACCGTCCGCGATAAAAGGTTCAGAAAAGTGCAAATCTCCCTTTGGACAGGGAATGGCAACACTCTTAAAGGTCTTTGGCGCAATTCTCAACAATGTTTTTTGACCAGTGCTTCATAGTATGGGATTGCTTTGTCGTGCAGAGAATTACCTTTCAAATTTAGTTCAGTGTAGCACTCCGCGCAATGACAGGTCTTGAGGGTGAAAGTGCTATTAATTTGTTTGTCGTGTACATACAACTTTTAAAACTTTATGGTGCACTGTATAATTTTGATTTTCTTTCTGCCTTTGAATTCCGGCGCATGGATCGATCACCTTCTTACAACTTTCTGATTGAGCCGCTGGTTATTGGGTTAATCATCTGTTCTGCAATAATATAACTCCTACGAGTATTTAAAGGTGTGCCAAATCCATTTTGAGTACTAAAACAGGCACTTAGGAAGGTTTAGACCATCTCCTCCTTCTCCCACTCCACAATATTTCTTGCTTCTGTATAAAAGTTGATACCGATAAGGGTAATTGGTTGGCCATTGTTGAGGTAGGGCGTGGCGTAGCCCTTTTCTTTTATCTGGGCTATGGCAGCTTTGGCTGGTTGGTCCATTTTGAACTCAAAAATATAAATATGGTCGTGGTTCACAATCACAGCGTCAATACGGCCATTGTTCATATGCACTTCATTGTGGATTTCGGCACCGGGCAAGCGAAAAACGGAATAGATAATGTTCTGGTAGTTTTCCTCCATGTTGCTGCGGTTGGCATACGGAATAGCGGCAATGTGGCTTTTCAAGATGCGTTGAATATCGTTTGTATTGTTGGTAACCAATGCCTTCTGCAACTGTTTGATTTCAGATGTCACCACATTGAGGTTCCGTTCGGCTATTGAACTTAGCAAATGTTTCTCAAAAGCTGTTTCAATCTATATATTTGGAAACCGAAGATAGTAAACAGGTTCATCCATCAGCATTTCGACCCTATCAATGGTGAGGTAACCAGTTTGCAGCAAAAGGGGGGCTGCCTGCATATTTGCTACATCGAACGAGTCGAGTATCACGCTATCCAATGGGCTGAATAATGTATCAAAGAAGTCGATGTTTTGTTGTTTTAAAATTTTGAAGATAAATGATGGAATCCCAGTCGAGAACCAAAAATTATAGAACCTGCCCACTTTGTTGAAAAACATTCCCAACGACACAGGATTATAAACCTTGGGAGCATCTTCGTGGAAGCGGAATCCATTGTACCATTTTTGAATTTTTTGGCGGCATTCTATCCTGTCAACTATGTTTTTAGCAGCCAGCTCATTTATCCTGTCGCCAAAATAATGCTCCACCTCTTTCTGAGTGTAGCCATACATCGTTGCAAAAGCCTCACTCATTGTTATGTCGCGCAATTTTTTCAGTTTCGAGAAAATCGACACTTTCGAGAATTTGGTCACACCTGTCATAAACACAATCCGAAGGTGTTCGTCAGAAGCTTTGATGTTGATATAGAAGTTTTCGTGTACCTGTCGAATCTCTTCAATATGAGGGGCATATATATTTTCGACCAGTGGTGTGTCGTATTCGTCGAGCAGGATAACTACTTTGCCTAGGTCTTTGGCTTTATTGATCAGTTCCTTAAGCAATAACCCAGAATGTGTTTCATCAGATATTTCAATACCTATTTCTTTTGCATTATCACGCATAATCGCACATAATCCTTTATTAAGAATATCCGCTGATTCGAATGGAGCCTGCGAAATATTAAGGTTAATAACAGGACACGGCATCCAATCGTACTGCTTATCATAGATTTTCAGCCCTTTGAACAGTTCTTTGTTGCCTTTGAAGATATTTTTAAGAATTGATATGGATAAGGATTTTCCAAAACGGCAGGGTTGGGAAAGGAAATAGAACCCCTTTTCTTCGTTAACCAATTGATAAAAAAAAATAGTTTTGTTAACGTATAGATAATTGCTCCGAATCGTATCTTCAAAAGTGTAATTGCTTGTGGTAATTGACTGGCACATACGAAACCATTTTTAGTTGCTAAAAATCAGGATACAAGGACAAGGGTTTGGATGCGAAAAGCATCAAATAACTGCTATAACTCTCCTCGGCACACATATGATTGTTTTTTTTTTAAGAATAGATTTTTTTACTAAATATTTTATCTACTTTTGCGGCCAATTCCGTATGCAATCTCTGACAGACAACAATTAGACACTGTGAATATTGCGTTCGTTAATATTATCGATAAAATCAATCACGATGGATCTGATTAAAATTGCAGAAAACGCGTTTTTAGGTGAGCCGAAAGAATTGCCTACATTTCACCCAGGCGACACGATCACAGTTCGTTACAAGATCGTTGAGGGTGCCAAGGAAAGAATCCAGAATTACAAAGGTACTGTAATTCAGATTAAAGGTACCGGAACAACAAAGACATTCACAGTTCGTAAAATGTCGGGAAATATTGGTGTTGAAAGGATTTTTCCAATCTTTTCGCCCTTTATCGATGGCATTGAAGTTAACCGTATGGGTCGTGTGCGCCGTGCACGCCTGTTCTATCTTCGCGATCTTACCGGTAAAAAGGCAAGGATCAAGGAAAAAAGATTCTAAGCGAAAAGACTTTTTTATGAAAGGATTCCTCAATTGGAATCCTTTTTTTTTGCTAATTTTCCAAAAAATTATGGACAATATATGTCATTTGTTATAAAGGAAAAGTTGTTATAATGTTATCACTTAAAATTTGAGCTCCGCAAGCAATTGCTTGTTCGCGCATATGTGTCATTAAATCAGGGCCTTGGATCGAATTGTAACTGGGCCAATTTTCAACGGCAGTGGTGGTCGTAAGCTGTCCGCCTGGTTGGTTGCCTTCAAAAATTATAGGATTGAGTTTTGATCTTCCTGTATAAATGCCAGCAGTAAGGCCAGCAGGGCCTGAGCCGATGATAATAACGTTGTGAATAGTCGTCATCTCAAAAAAGTCCTTATTTAAAGATTTTATAAAGATTTGGTTTTTTATTAAGTATGTTCAAATTAGACTTTTTTACTATGAACTTACAATGAAAAAGGCAAAGCGACTTGTACAATACTATCGCTTTGCCTTTTATTAATATTTTATAGAAAGAAAATAAGTTTTATGCTTTTTTTTCTTTTTCTTTCGGTTCAAGAATTTCTACGGGCACATCAAATTCATCATGCTTTTTAGTAAGAAGTTTTTTTCTGCTATCTTGAAAGCGTTCTGTTTTTCGAGTTTTAAAGAGTTCATTTCTTCTTTTTTTTAATTCTTGTTCATATTGAGCTGGATTCTTTTTTTTGAAACTGATGATATCTGCTTTATGTTGGGCTTGATTATTTTTATCTTCCATTTTTTCTTGAGACCAAAACTCGATTGTTTCTTCTTCTGTTGGATAAGACGGAACTCCTCGTATTTGATCAGCTTTTTTGGAGAATTCATTGGCAGTTTTTTGTTGTGCTTTAATTTCTTCGTCTTTTTTTTTGTTGTGTTCGATTGCTTTTTGGTGTTTTATTTTTGCTTGTTCTTTTATTTCTTCTGTTTTTGTAGCAGCTATTTTAGCGCGGGCATCTTTTTGGGCTGCCTGATATGCTTTTAATTTTGTTTTATATATTGCATCCAATGCAGTTTTTTCTTTTTCTTGTTTTTCTCTTTCTTTTTTAAAATCTGGGCTTCCGTTAAAAGTTGCACGTTGTAATATTTTTAGCTGTTGTTTAGGATCTTTTTGTTCGTTTAAATGGGCTTCAAGCTTTTCTAATGTTATGGCATAATAATTAATAATTTGTTCTTTGGTAACGGTGCTTGAGTCAAATTTTTCTACTGGTGGCATGCCATCAGCATCAGCAGCTTCATTCATTCTATCAACCCATTGTGCATCATTTTCTAATGATATTTTAAAAAGAGCTGCTTTTTGTTTTTTATATTCTTCTTTTTTAAAATCTATTTCTTCTTGAGTCCAACCAGATTCAGGTCGTTTAAAATCAAGAGTTAATTCTAGTGATTTTTCTTTTGGATTATAACTTAAAGGTTCTTCTTTTGTTGTTTTTCTTTGAGCTTCCATGCGTTCACCGCGTTCTTCAAGTGTTAATTGTGAAAATGGCTTTGTTGGTGGGGCAAGGAGTGTTGGATCAATTTTTGGAGCATCAGGTGTTTTTGTAGGTTCTGTTGGAGTATTTGTAAAATAACGATCTTTAATTAATTTCCCCATTGATAAGGTTAATAATGCGCTATTAGCAGCAACAAAAGCGATAAATTTTGGATGTGTTTTATGCATTTCTGCGCGAGCTTCCTTATTTTTTACAAGTTGCCAAAGGTGTTTGCAGTAGTTTGTAAAGGTTGCTTTATGTCCTGAGGTTTTTGCTTCCTTTTTATACAAGATGTATCCATAGACAACCGTTGTACTAATTGATGTGGCTGTGGTGCCTAAAATAATTTTTGTTGAGGTTGGCATTGCAAACAAAGGAGTTATTTGTGGTATTGGTATTGTAAGCGCTAATGCAAACAATGCTATTTGTTTTAAATTTTTGAGCATGATGATTTTGTTCCTTGGTATTTTATGGGTTTTATTTGTAAGCATGTAATGCCATGGATATCCATAGTGTATGTAAAGATATCAGAAATATTTTTTTTGGAAAATGGATGTCTGCGTTCAGTACATATGAGACTAAAAACCTTACTTTTTGACCTCCATATCATTATAGTATTTCATAGGCGTATTGACTATAAGATTCTTTTTTTGCTGTTCTATGTTTTTGCATTGTAATGCAACGTATGAATATTTTTATTTGGTTTTTATAAGAATTAAGCGTTTCTTTGGATAATTAAATTGATCTAAAAAAAGATTGAGACTTAAAAATAATGTTTTCTAACGTTTCGTTGAATCAATGTTGTTTATAGTAAGTAGATTTTTTTAGTTTTTTTGCCCTCTTGAATTCAAGAGGGCTTTTGTTATATCAATAAAATTACGTTAATGAATTTTTAAATTTTAAATTTGGTAGTCAGAAAAAACCGTACAGTTTGGACGCAAGCTCTTAAATTTAATAATTTTTCTTTCTGTTAATTTATCACATCCCATAAGATTTAAAGATGTTAATTTGGTAAGTTTTCTTAGTGCTTTAAGTCCTGCATCGGTTATTTGATTGTTATAAGATAGATTTAACGATTCTAAATTAGGCAGATTAGAGGCCAGGCAATCGAGTAGAGAATCTTTTGTGTTGGGGCATCTGCTAAGATTTAAAAATTGTAGTTTTTTTAAATCTTTAAGCTTTTTAAAATTACTGTCTATAAACCTGGTAGACGCTATTTGGGGTTTGCAGCCATGAAGATCTAACGATTGTAGATTTGGAAAGGCTTTGATAAGACTATCTAGTGTTGTCATCTCTATCGACTTGTTACTGAAACTTAAAGATTGTAGGTTTGGTAAAGATGGTTCACTGGGTCCTTCAAGGCTGTTTCTGAATTCGTTTGTAGATCTATAGAAGATCTTAGGCCATCCGTCAGATAATAAATTATTATTAAGGTTCAAATTTTTTAGATTTGGGCAAAATGAATTAATTGCCTTCACAGAACTAGCAAATGTGCCCCAAACTAAGTCGTTAGTCATATTGTACTTGCAGTTGGTAAAATTAAGATTTTGTATTGTTGTTCCGTATTGTTCTAATAAATGTTTAACGATTTCGGGGCGAACATTAGAATTTGAAAAATCAATTCCTGTATAGGCCGAGCGTAATCTTGGAGCGTCTTGTGAGGCAAGGAGAAATTCCAATTGTTCTGCTGTGAGGTTACTTAAATCAAGTGGATCTGTATCACGCCTGTTTAATAGATCTTTAGTTCGTTCAGCTTCTTCTTTTCTTCTTCTTCTTCTCTGTATTTCTTGTTCTTCGTTAAAATGAGAGGCTGTTGCCAAAGCATTATTAGTTGTATTGTGGGCTACGGTAGATGCATTTGATTGCGTTTGTTCGAGGAGTATTGTTTCAAAAAAATCATCGAAAGCTTTTGTAGATCCTTTAAGGATCTTGTATGCAGCATTTATCTCTCCTAAAGCTTTTTTTGTTCGGGGATTTGTATTTAATTCGGCAGCTAGGACGGTATACTGTTGACTAATGATAGAAGATGCTTCTTTTTTTGTTTTATTTTCCAGGTCCTGCAAAGAAAGTCCAAGTGTTGTTAATGCATTAGAATATTCAAGTTGGTTTTGTAGAATTGCTGCAATATCAAATTGAAAACCAATCATAGTAACAAAGAAAAAACTGAAAAATGAAAATAACCTATACTTTGGCATTTGTAACTCCTTTAAATAGTTATTTGTTCTTCTTTTATCTCCTCTCTATAAAATATAAAGAAAAATAACCTGAAAAAGCGAGAGAAATATATTTTAGGATTACTGCAGTTTTAGTTTTGAAATTCAGTTATCCTGTGTCTGCGTTCAGATACATGTGAGACTAAAAATTGAATTTTTGTATGCGCGTAAAATAGAATAAGACCTCCAGGAAAATCATCAAATTCAAAAGGAGGCCTTATTATGATGCAGATTACACATCCGCTTTCAAAATATTATCATGAGTTAAAAATAGATGAAACTATTTATTCAAAATTAGTTTTTGAACGGAAACAAAAACTTGATCAATTCAATGTTTTAATGATTGAAGGTTGTTCTGAAGAAACAGCTTTTAACATCTTAAATTTTTCAAGAGCAACTTATTTTCGATTAAAAAAAAGAAATAAAACATCTGGACTTAAAGGTCTTGAGCCAAAAAGCAGAAGACCTAAAAATGTACGTACCCCTTTGTGGAACAAACAAACAGAAGATTTAGTATGCCAAATTCGTAATACACATCGCGTTTGGGGAAAAGAAAAAATTACAGTAATACTTAACCGCGATTATGATATAAAAACTTCAATAAGTACAACTGGTCGAATATTATCAAAGCTTTTAAGGCAACAACGAATTAAACCTGTTGCTTGGCATACAGGTAAATATATTCCTAAAAAGCGGTTATTTAATGATCATGCACAACGTTTGCCAATGGGAGCTAGAAGTACCCATCCTGGTGAACTTATACAAGTTGATCACATGACAGTAAGGCTTGATAGTGGCATGTTTGTAAAACAATTTAATGCAATCTGCCCTACAACGCGTATTGTTATTGGAAAAGCTTACACTCAAGCAACCAGTCTAAATGCTTCAGATTTCCTTGATTTTATGGTTCAAGAATTCCCTTTTAAAGTTAAATCTATTCAAGTTGATGGTGGCAGTGAATTTAGAAGTGAATTTGAAAAACAGTGTAAAAACCTACAAATACCCCTTTTTGTGCTTCCTCCAAGATCTCCAAAAATGAATGGTTTTGTTGAAAGAAGTAACGGAACTTTAAAATATGAATTTTTTAATTTCTACGAAAAAGCTAATAATTTGAGGGCTATTAATGAAAAACTTCAAAGATTCATGGTTTTTTATAATAATTACCGACCCCATCGCAGTTTACAATGCCTCACACCTATGGAATACTTTAAAGATATGGAGGCCAAAAAGTGAAGTTTTTAGTCTCATATGTACTGAACGCAGACA
>JBAXWR010000519.1:0-2577 GCA_037128295.1 Mariniphaga sp. | reverse complement strand
TTCATTTTAGGGATCCCAACTGCCAGTTCTATCACTGCAAGCGTTATTCTGAAAAAAGAATATGAGACACTTATTGAATACTCTCCCATTGGCAGTCAAAAGAAAAAGAAAACGGACCTGTTAAAATCCAAAGACGGGGAACCTATCGAAATTACTCTTAATAGCCTGTCATCCAATACACTTTATACTTGTTGCCTGAAATATCGTTTGCCAGATGAAAAGGGGTTCAGACAAGCCCATCAAACTTTTTTCTCAACACAAAAAAGCTATGGTTCAACCTTCTCGTTTGGTGTCCAGGGCGATTCCCATCCTGAAAGGGAAGGAAAAATGTTCAATCCGGTTCTCTATCGTCAGACTTTGGACAGTGTTGCAGCCAAGAGGCCCGATTTTTATTTTATGATGGGTGACGATTTCAGCCTCGACAGGCTTTTAACCAGCAACAAAGCGAACAAGGAAAATGTAGAAAAAGCCTATCTTTTACAACGTTCATTCCTCGGTAACACAGGCAATATGCCACCGTTGTTCCTGATAAACGGAAACCATGAACAAGCCGCCAAATATCTTCTTGACGGGACAGAAAAAAGTATTGCCATGATTGCTGCTAATGCCCGGAATAAATATTTTCTCCTCCCCGACCCTACTGGATTTTATGACGGGGACAAAGATACAGTCGAACACATTGGCTATTTGAAAGATTACTACTCTTTTGAATGGGGAAATGCCTTGTTTGTAACCATCGATCCGTACTGGCATTCTGATATTCCGGTTGACAATCAGCCAGGTACGCAGGAGAAAAAGAACCGGAAAGATCCCTGGGGAATTACTCTTGGCGATGAACAGTACAACTGGTTAAAAAACACGCTTGAGAAAAGCAAGGCCAAATACAAGTTTGTTTTTTCACATCATGTGCTTGGAACGGGAAGAGGTGGAGTAGAACTTGCCAAACAATTTGAGTGGGGTGGATATGACCGTAACGGAACCTGGCAATTTGATCAATTCAGGCCCGATTGGCCATTGCCGATCCACCAATTGATGGTCAAGAACAAAGTGACCATTTTCTTTCAGGGTCATGACCACCTGTTTGCGAGGCAGGAATTGAATGGGGTTGTTTACCAGTCAGTCCCAAATCCTGCCGACGATACCTATACAGCTTTCAACAGGGATGCCTATGTTTCCGGCACAGTACTTCCCAATTCCGGATTTCTTTATATCACTGTAAGTAAAAACGAGGTCAAAGTGGAATACATAAGATCTTATCTAAAAGAAGGATCATCGCTTCCTGAGGAGGCAAAATCAAACTATAGCTATATATTAAGATAACTATTTGTATTACAATTAGATAGTATATCATGAAAAATTTTATTGCACTTGTGTTGGGAATTCTTGTGCTGAATGTTTCATTACCGGCACAAAACAGAAAAGAGGGTGGCCGCGATAACAAACCTGCCGGGATTTTTCATACCGATGTGCCCGACCATTTGTATGATATCATTTTAGGACGTATTACAAATCAAGAGGTTACGTTAAGTATTCTTGCGAATGAAGATATGACAGGCCATATCGAGTATGGAGTGGATCCCAAAAACCTTTCATTGAAATCATCTACAGTGAATATCACCAAACGGAGTGTTCAATTTGTCGAATTGAAAAATCTTCTGGCTGATAAGAGGTACTATTACAGGTTGATCTGCAAGAGATCAAATTCCGATCAGTCAATTCCTTCCGAGTTGAATTTCTTTCAAACACAGCGATCTGTAAATAAAGGGTTTACTTTCACTGTTCAGGCCGATTCACATCTTGACGAGAATACTGCTCCCGAAATTTACCTGAAAACACTAAACAATATGTCAACCGATTCAGCCGACTTCCTTGTCGATTTGGGGGATACCTGGATGACAGACAAATACAGGAATGGTTTCAAAGAATCGTTGAAACAATATTATGCCCAGCGCTATTACTTTGGATTATTGTGCAAATCTTCCTGTTTATATTTGACCCTTGGAAATCATGATGGTGAATCGGGACAGCAAAGAAGCAAGGGTGAGGATGGCAACATGACCATCTGGTCAACCAAAACCCGTTTAGAATTGTACCCCAATCCAATTCCCAATAATCTTTATTCAGGAAACATCGTGAAAGAAAGTGGATTAGGCTATCCTGAAAATTATTATTCATGGAAATGGGGCGATGCCTTGTTTATCGTATTGGATCCTTTCCGTTATACCACCGACAACAATAACCCATGGCAAAGGACTTTGGGGTTGGAGCAATACAACTGGTTGAAAAACACCCTGGCAAAAAGCAGGGCATCGTTCAAATTTGTCTTTATCCATAATCTGGTCGGAGGTGAAGACCTGAACGGCAAAGGGCGTGGTGGCGCAGAAGCAGCAAGGTACTATGAATGGGGTGGCCTGGATGCTGATGGGACAAACAAATTTTCTGAAAACAGACCAGGCTGGGAAAAACCAATCCATGAATTGCTGAAATCTTATCATGTTGACATTGTTTTTCATGGTCACGACCATTTCTTTGCCAGACAGCAACAGAGGCAGTTAATTTTCTGTCAAACATGGTTGC
>JBAXWR010000518.1:0-2578 GCA_037128295.1 Mariniphaga sp. | reverse complement strand
AAATTTTAACTGCATATGCTTTGAATGGGAATCCAATTGGGAATGATTGTGTAAACGATTTACATTATCCTTTTATAAAGATATGTCCTTTGAATGCTCGATTGTGCACGGGAGATTCAATTGCAATACAATTGGTCTTTGATCCTAATGATTATGCAGATTCAATAATATTTAATATGCCAAATAATATTTATGGGAACTATTATTTATATATTCCACCAACATATAGTTCAACAACACCTTATATACCTGTTGGTTATAATTATCCGACTACATCAGGGAATCCGCATCAGGTATGTGCTACAGCATATTTTAATCTCATTCAATATCCTAACGCTCATCAATCCTACACAACTTGTTTTACAATATATGTAGATACTATACCAAGTTTTACTCTGTCTTTATCTGATGATACAATTTGCCCAGAATGTGATGGCAATATGGATAATCTTGTTTGCGTTCATATTGGGACATCAAATAGTTATAGTCCACAGGAAATTATAAATATAAACTGGGGTACAAATGACTGCATTCAGGTTAACGATAGCTGTGCGGTGTATTTTTATACGGGAACATATCCTATAATAGTTACAGATAGCAATGCATGCGGAAGTTCCAAAGATACTGCATGGATAGTTGTAAGTTTAAAACCGAGAATTATTTGTGCTGATACTATCTGCTTGGGCAATGTACAATTGACAGGAGGCAGTTACTGTAGTGATGCAAATATTACTAATTATGCTTGGGATTTTGGAGATGGGCAAAGTTTAAGCGTAAGTTATAATCCGGTTAACCATCCTTATACACAAGTAGGAAACTATACCATACAGCTAATTATAACTGACTTTTGCGGTAATAAGGATACCGTTACAAAGACTATTACGGTAGCACCTCCGCCAGCATTACCAATAATTATCGGGAATCATAATAACTGTGATGATCCGGCAACATATAGCATTAGTAATGGCAACCCAAATTACACTTATGCATGGACTATATCATTGCCAAATTATGGGAATATACCTGTACAAAATGGTTCTACTGCGACAGTGCATTGGTTTCCTTACTATGCAAATCAAAATACACCTACTTTTACTTGGTTAATTGTTGAAGTTACTGATAATTTTGGCTGCACTTCAAAGGATTCAATTAAAATTTGGAAATGCTGTATAAAAGCAAACTCAATAAACTCACAGGTAAATGATACAACAATAACATCACTAGCTTCATATAATGGTAAAATAATTAATGGAACTTTGACAATTAATGGAACAATATTTTTAAGTAGCCCAACGATTAATATTTTAATGGGACCCGAAGCAAAAATTATTGTCACTCCACCCCATACTTTTACGGTTTATAACACTACAATTACAAATTATTGTAATTATATGTGGGATGGAATTTATATTACTGATAGTAGTGCTGTTTTTGTAGATAGCATAGGCATAACTGAAAACGCCCTTAATGCAGTGGTATCAGAAAAAGGAGGTAAATTCAGATTGAATGGCACGAAATTTTATAATAATTATATTTCGGTATTAGCTAAAGACTATTATCACATACCCGTGTTTAATTCAAATGGACATCCACATAAGGGAACTATAAAAGGCTGTGAATTTAATAAAGTTGGAAATGGATTGATACCGCCATATTTAGGACAAAAACCAAGATTTGGAATTTATTTTGACAATGTGGATAGGCTTACTATAGGAGATAGTGTCATAGCCAGCAATACAAATCTCTTCTATAATTTGTTTTGCGGCATTTATAGCAAAAACTCCAAAACTACCGTAGTAAATAACATTTTCAAAAATATTAAGCCACTTTCGTACGCAATGACAAATCCTAATGATTATATCAATATTTTGAATGAGACTGCGATATTTAGCATTTTTGACAATCCACATGGATTATCCAATATTAATGGTTCGAGTTTGATATGCGGAGGTGGTTCGAGCAACACACGAAATTACTTTTACTCTTGTTTGAATGGTATTTATACCTATAGAACGAATACGAAGATAACTAATAGCAAATTACATAGTACTACAAATGGGATAAAATGCAGAGATTATCAGACGGGGAGTTATATTACACGCAATTATCTTGCAACAAATATAGGTTATGGAATACAAGTATTGAATACTTCGCCATTATATAGAAAAATTACAGTGAAATATGATACTATTATTTACCCATCGTACGGCATAATTGTTACAAACGTAAAATCTATTGCTACTCTTTCAAATTTAAATTCGACAGTTAGTAATAATTACATTACAAATAATAAAATTGGAGTAGTTAGCGGCATACAGATTAATAATTGCGACCAAATTGGTGTTTTTTGCAATACGGTTACCCGATTGGTGGCACCATCATCACCAACATTAGCGTCATTGATTAAGGGCATGCAGATAAACCAAAGTTTAAATGCCATGATACATGATAATACAACTGAACGAAATGGCAGGGGAATAAAGGGAGCAGGGTCATTGTTGGGTACGCAATTTAAGTGTAATACTTCGCAAGGAAACAACAACGGATTTTATTTTGATGCAAGTTTAAATAGTGTGCA
>JBAXWR010000517.1:0-2628 GCA_037128295.1 Mariniphaga sp. | reverse complement strand
AATGCGATAATGTTGTTTGTGTTGTTCTTACAACTTTTGAAACTTTGTGGCGCAATCCACAATTTTGCTTGTTGTCCCAAGGCATTGCCATTGGGTTGTTGGTTCATCGTTTCCCAAGTCGTTGCCTTTGGGCTATCGTATGCCAGGCTTTAGCTTCACTGATCTTCGATTCAGACTGTTGATCGTGCCGGAATTTAGACCAACCTCCAAAATGCTGAATGTGCCAGGATTTTGGAGAAAGGATTCTCTTTATGGAGCAATGTTATAATCCCAGCAGAATCCCCGCCACGCAGTGGCAGCATACTCTGGCCCAATGGCAGCGCCTTGGGAAAAGTGCGAAACAAAATGGTTAGCACTTAATATAATAGGACGATCTCCCTCCCGAAACTGTCATTGCGAATGAGCGTATTGGTATTCAGTGGTTTGCAATATCAAAATGCGAGTGTGGCAATCCCATGTTTGATGCACTTTCAAAACATTGTTTTTTTAGAACGTTGCTTTTTAGTTTGGGATTGCTTTTCCGAAGGTTCGGAACACGTTCCGTGCAGGTAATAATCTTTCAGAATTTGGATTGTGCCGCACTCCGCGCAATGACAGGTCTTAAGGGTGAAAATGCGATAATGTTGTTTGTGTTGTTCTTACAACTTTTGAAACTTTGTGGCGCAAATTGCGTGATTAGGTGAAAGAGTATCAGATTATAACTATCTGTTTTGATTATTCGTGTCCTATTATCTCATTATTATCAAGTTCTACAAACGAGTAAGTTAAAAACAATTCAATTATTTTCTCCATGTTCAAAGCGAATAGGCTTATCAGAGCTTTGTTTTTAATATTACCTGTTGAAACAAGAAGCAATTTTGGCGGCACTCCTTTTACATAAAAAGAATCCAAAAAATCAGAATCCTTCGTGATCACGATTCGCTTTTCAATCACTGAAAGTTCCCTGATTTCATTGTCCGTTGTAAACTCCCTATTTGGCAAATTGTCTGTATGAACAACATCAAAACCAATATTTTCCAGATACTTTGACAATGCAAACGGAAGTTGTGCATCAATAATGAATTTCATACGATGACTTTATGAATAGACTTAACCTTCGTCAGTCGGGATGCAAATGTCAGACAAGCTTTTATATCATCCTCAACCAATGCAGGATAGTCCTCTATGATTTCAGCATTAGTCATTCCTGATGAAAGTAAATCCAAAATTAATTCTACAGGAAAACGCATATTCCTAATTGTTGGCTTACCGTGACAAATCTCCGGATTGATCGTTATTCTATTTATTAATGCTTCCATAACCTTATATTTTGTTCAAATATATAAAAAATTGCAAATATAAAAGGAAGCCATTTATTCTCTATTTTGTATATTACAGATTTACAAGCCAATATAAGATCAATATGAAATTCTGGATATCGAAATATTTGGCAAACTAAATACAGAATTCTGGTTTTAAGTCATTACATTTAGCCAACTTCAATTTGTTTATTGAGGATACGACTCAAAATCACCCCATGGTCAATTCCCCGAAGGTAGATAAATGCAAACAAGAAAACCGTCCGCGAGCAAAGGTTGAGAAAAGAGCCATTTCACATTCGGACGGGGATAACAAATCTCTTAAAAGTCAGTGACGCAATCCATTACAATATTTTTGGCAAAGTGCTTCTTAGTTTGGGATTGCTTTGGAGTGCAGGTGATTATCATTCAAATTCAGATTATGCCACACTCCTACAAAAGACAGGTCTTAATGGTGAAAGTGCGATACTGTTGTTTGTGGTGTTCCTACAACTTTTGAAACTCTGTGGCGTAATCCACAAGTTTGACCATCCTTTTACCTTTGCATTGCGGCGCATTGATCGTTCATGCTCTTAACAACTTTCTGATTGCGCCGCTGGTTGATGGGTTAATAGTCTATTATACAATAGTTTAACTTCTACGGAGTATTGCTTAGATTATAAATTTTATTTTGAGAGCCAATACTTAATATTTTTGTAATCGGCTCGTAATCAACTTATTGTCACTTCCCCATAGGGGAACCCCAATAATAACCCCGGGTACGCGGTCCCGAACAAAAGCCACTTCAAAGATCAAAGGTTGCATAGACCGCCTACCCGGGGAAAAGTGACCGCACAACCCAGGGTAAAGACGCAGTACCCAAACCGTCCGGGATCAAAAGTTCGGAAATGAATCAATTCAATCCCGGACGGGGATGACTACTCTCTTAAAAGTTTGTGGCGCCCTCCACAATTTAGATCATTTCGTCCACCATTTGATTGTCAGATGAACCTGTCATAAATTAGATTTTAGGTTTATCGTCGCCGGATTTTGACGACAATCCCAGATGAGAATTATAACTAAAGAATCTGGTTCTATTTGATAGTATATTTTAAAATATTCGAGTAATTTGGTAATTATAATGTTTGCCCTTTGGGTCCAGACTATTCTCCGAGCCATTTTTCATTCTGGTTAAATACCTCTTCATTTGAAATGGTCTTTCCTAATAAATAATCAGCTTTACTTTCTGCTATCAGAGTTTTTTCAAAATCAGAAAGTTGGTAGGTTCTCTGCTCGTCATTGTTGTTAAGCAACTGGTTGACATAGTTCAGCAATTCTTCATCATCGGTAA
>JBAXWR010000516.1:0-2631 GCA_037128295.1 Mariniphaga sp. | reverse complement strand
GGGGGTTAAAGGTGATGCTTGATTACGATCTTGCAGAACTGTACGAAGTGCAGACTAGGGTACTGAACCAAGCTGTAAAACGGAACATTAAAAGGTTTCCAAATGATTTCATGTTCCAACTTAATAAAAACGAATGGGGCATTTTGATATCACAAATTGTGACATCAAAAACCGAAAGAAGAGGCGGAACGCAAAAACTCCCATATGCTTTTACAGAACAGGGGGTGTCGATGCTAAGCGGCATACTTAATTCGGATAAGGCCATTGACGTAAATATATCGATCATGAGGGCTTTTGTTTTTATCAGACAATACGCCTTGACACACAAAGATTTGACCGCCAAGCTGCACGAACTTGAAAGCAAGTATGATACCCAGTTTAAGGACGTTTACGATGCTATCAGCTACTTATTGGATAAGGACAAAACAGACACCAATCAGAAACAGCGCAAACGGATCGGGTATAAGCCAGATTGACAATTATAATACTCCCCAAAATTTAGGACATAGACCCCGAAATCCTTTACCATTACAGCGAAAAGGTACGAATAAGTTCGCACAAAAATGACCGGATAAGTAAAAACCTAACCGGTCTTAAAAATACTATCAACTAGTTTATTACGGTTTTAAATCATATAAAAGTAGTCAAAAACGATAAACCATCAACCCCTCCCCGAAAAAACAGGGCTGTTATAGAAGAGGGAAATTTGGATCATTATGATTATATCGGAGGATATTAACTACAATCTATCGTATTTTTAAGGGTGTCTATGCAAAACTTTGTGCCTTCAAAGAAGTCAAGTCCAAGAAGCCCATCGTAGTCTGAAAAGATACCGTGAGATAAAAAGTCATAAACCTGTATTTGAAACTTTTCATTTATTAAACCAAGCGATGCAAAACACTCTATCACAAAAACCTCGGTTTCAATGATGCCATTTGCAGTTTCAATTTCAACTTATAGGTCATTTGGAAATACGGTTAAAAATTCCCGTAATTTTTCTGGTGGGCCGGAAAGTCCCTGTATAAATCAAGGTTATTTTGTCGAAATTTGAAGTTTTGTCCCTGCCAAAGTAACAAACTTCTTTTTTGTCCTGGCTATGAAACAAGGGGATACCCGAAAGAACATCAATTTTGGACTCGTCCATGATTGGATTTCCAAGCAAGACCCATTCATTCGGATAAAGTGCTTTAATCTCCGCAATGTTTATTAAATGTCCCATTTTGAAATTTATTTACGGTACAAATTTACGGTTTTTATTGCATAATCCAATTTACTTTTAGTTTTGAACTGAATCCATTTGAATGGGAAAATGAAGCAGACCTAGACCCCAAAATCCTTTACCTATTCAGCGAAAAGGTTGAGGAATAAGTTCCTACAAAAATGACCGGATAAGTAAAAACCTAACCGGTCATTAAAATACAATTAATAAGCTTATTACGTGTTTATATTATCCTGCAAATCGTTAAAAACGATAAACCATCAACCCCTTTCCGCAAAACGGGGCAAGCTGTTATAAAAGTAGGGGGATTTTGAGTGTGACCAAGAAATTCTGGTCTGTAAACTTTCTAAATAGCAGAAATGATAAGTATCAGGAACTTTCAAATTTTTAGCTTGTTTTACCTTTTTACAAGTATTAGTTGGCTCTCCATAACCGGAGAACCTTGATACTTTAAAGTTGATACTAGTTCAATTCTTGTCTCATCAAATTGGTTAATTATATATCTTATCCCACCCGAACCATTGGGAGCATTGCCAATAATCAATGAATCACTTTTCAAAATAAAAGGGCCATCACCAACTAGTCCATCATTAGTAAAGTGTTTATATTTCGAAGTTTCAAAAAATTGATAATATCCAGTTCTTGGATTTGTTGTATTTGACCAAGTAGTTTCTCCCGTATTCCTCATTTTATCTGAAAACACATTCCATGATTGCCGTATCAATATTCCCAAAGGAGTTATGCTTGTGATTATTTCAATATTAATATTTGAATTAACCGCAGAAATATGATATTCCGTTGATTTTAGCGGAATGATTATACCATTCACTGAAATTGATTTTCCTTCAAAACCAATTTGTAATTTCCAAGAAAGATCAACTGGAGACCCACTGATAACCTGTAAAACTGGTTGATCAATAATGCAGTTCAATCCACTGATAGATACAGTGTACTTTGGTTTTTCAATAGGAATAACAGGAGAAACCAAATTTGATGATTTTTTACTGCAACACATAAAAAATGTGATACAGAAAGCCAAAAATAAATACCAAACTGCAATCTTTTGTTTCATAATATGAGGATTTTAATCTTTTTAAAAAATACTTACTTTTAGGATGTGTCATATAAAAACTATGGTCAACAGAAAAGATACTTATAAAATTAAATAATATTTCGTTCTCTCATAAGCAATAGACTTTATCAAACAACCACCCTCCCTAAAGTAAATCAAATCATTGATTATTAAATCTTTAAAATTACAATCCATTTTTATAGATTTCCATGATTTGCACAAAAAAAGGCGTGGTACAAAACTGTATCCGCCTCTGAGGTACCGCCAAGCACCTGTCATGCATATAAGTAATGCCCACGCCGTGGCGTGAGCGATTCACTTATTATTCATGCATGACTTT
>JBAXWR010000515.1:0-2633 GCA_037128295.1 Mariniphaga sp. | reverse complement strand
CCCGGTTCATGTCGTTGAATTGGAAAGGAAGAAACAAACTGATGCAGAAGAGAAGATCAAGATGCTGGAAGAGAGGCTATTGTCTTTTAAATCTTCATTAAACTAATTAGGACAAGACCTTCAAGGTTTTCGAAAACCTTGAAGGTCTGATGAACATAAAAAGACCTTCCGAAAATTTACTATCGGAAGGCCTTTTGTTGTTTTTATAAATTGGATATTATCTCAAAACCTCATTTACTTCATGATAAGGAAGTCCAAACGCAGCAGCTACACCTTTGTAAACCACTTTTCCATCCACTACATTTAATCCCTTTTTCAAGGCTTTGTCTTCGGCACAAGCGACTTTCCACCCTTTAGTAGCCAATTGTATCGCATAAGGCAAAGTAGCATTTGTTAAGGCAATTGTCGAAGTACGTGGAACCGCTCCAGGCATATTGGCAACAGTATAATGGATCACCTCGTCAACTACGTATGTAGGGTGATCATGAGTCGTTGGAACGGTAGTCTCGAAACAACCACCCTGATCAACAGCAACATCGATCATGACAGTTCCTGGTTCCATCGTTTTCAACATGTCCTTAGTGACAAGGAAAGGAGCTTTTGTACCTGGAATAAGCACGGCACCAACAATCACATCGCTTACTTTGACCTGCGCCCTGATATTGTAATCATTTGACATCATAGTCTTTACATTAGCAGGCATAATATCGTTGAGGTATCTGAGGCGACGAAGGCTGATATCCATAATCGTAACATCTGCACCTAAACCGGCAGCCATTTTGGCAGCTTCGGTTCCTACTATACCGCCACCCAGAATTAAAACTTTGGCTGGAAGGACCCCAGGAACACCTCCGAGCAGCATACCCCGACCACCAAATGTCTTTTCAAGATATTTCGCACCTTCATGAATTGACATGCGACCTGCTACTTCAGACATCGGAATCAGCAAGGGAAGAGAGCGGTCATCCAGCTCAACTGTTTCATAAGCGAGACAAACTGCTTTACGTCTGATCATTGCGTTTGTTAAAGTTTCCCCTGACGCAAAGTGAAAATAAGTATAGACCAACTGACCCACTTTAATCAGATCATATTCTGAGGCAATCGGTTCCTTAACTTTCATGATCATTTCAGCAATGGCATATACTTCTTCAATAGCTGGAAGGATTTTTGCACCAGCGGTCACGTATTCTGCATCGGCAAACCCACTGCCATTACCAGCAGTAGCCTGAACATATACTTCATTTCCCCGTTTCACTAATTCTGCTGTACCGGCTGGAGTCAGTGCAACACGGTTTTCATTATTTTTAATCTCTTTTGGTACACCTATGATCATATTCTTTAATTTAAATTCGGTCAAATGTAGAAAAAACTTATCATACCAAAATATGATTAAAGTCCTTTTATTCAGTCTCTTTTATTGATTTGAAAATATGTAATCAAACCTAGCTATTTTGGTTACATATCCAAATAATCATCGTCTGATCGTTACGAAAAGAAAGAAAACCCAACGAAAAAGTAAATAATTATAATTGTATCTTTGCACCTTGTTAAAAATGAATCAATAGAATGCCAAAAATCTCAAACAGGGGGGAATTGTTACCCGAATCAGCGATACGCAAATTAGTTCCATATTCCGAAAAGGCAAAAGCCCTTGGTAGGAAAGTTTACCATTTGAATATTGGACAACCCGATATAAAAACACCACCACATGCCATCGAACGAATCAGAAATTTCGATTTTGAATTGATTCCATACGGCCATTCTTTCGGAAATGATTCTTACCGTAGAAAACTGGCCCAATATTACAGGGATCGTAATCTTGAAGTAAACTCTGACGAAATACTGATTACAACAGGAGGTTCAGAAGCCATCTCTTTTGCTTTTATGGTCTGTTTTAATCCTGGTGACGAAGTAATTGTCCCAGAACCTTTTTATGCCAATTATCTCTCGTTCGCCATCGCTACGGATGTCGTCATAAGACCAATCACCTCCAATATTGAAGATGGTTTTCAATTGCCATCGATCGAAGAATTTGAGAAGGTGATCAATTCAAAAACTAAAGGAATCTTTATTTGCAATCCCAACAATCCGACCGGTTACGTCTATACAAAAGAAGAGCTCGAAAAATTGAGGGAACTGATCATCAAATACGACCTTTACCTGATTTCGGACGAGGTTTACAGCGAATTTGTTTACGATGGCAAAATTCACCATTCTGTACTTGAACTGGAAGGGATCAGCCAAAATGTGATCATGATCGATTCTGTATCCAAGCGGTTTAGTGCCTGTGGGATCAGAATCGGATCGTTGGTGTCTAAAAACAAATTAATTATCAAGTCGATATTGAAATTGGCTATGGCTCGGTTATGCCCGCCCATGTTGGGACAGGTCGTGGCCGAAGCCGCTGTTGATTCACCACCAGGAATGGCGCGAAGGCTGGGGCCGGGCGCCCAAGACCTGTTTGACGCTGCATAACCTGGCCTATCAAGGCAATTGCCCCGTCGCCAACTACCAGCTCACCAACCTGCCCTGGGACTATTTTCACCTCGAAGGCGCGGAGTTTTTCGGGCAATTGAATTTTTTGAAGGCGGGCATTAGTTTCGCCGATGAAATCACCACCGTCAGCCCGCGAT
>JBAXWR010000514.1:0-2690 GCA_037128295.1 Mariniphaga sp. | reverse complement strand
CTTTAATGAGCTTCCGTTCAAATTTGAAGCCGGCACACCCAATGTTGAAGGTGCAATTTACAGCGAGGCGATACCAAGTGGATACCGGTTGATGATTCCGGTTGGAGAAGAGGAAACAGCAGTCGATATCGAACTTCTTTTTAATGCTATTACGAACGGTAAAAAAATCGGTTAATCCTATGGAAACAAAATACACCTTTTCATTTCAACGATTGGTTCTCCTGACCAAACATTCACTGATCATCAATAAAAAACTCATAGGGATCACCCTTGCCGCCTTAATCGGAATGATGGTCCTGGTACTGGTCTTCTTTCAAACGATGGAAGATTTCAAAAGCTGGCAAAACAGGTATTACGAAACCATTTTTGCATTTTTCTTCTTTGCCTGGGGGATTATTTATTCAAGCCTTTCATTCCCGGCATTCCGATCAAAAGAAAAAAGTATCGCTTACCTGATGCTTCCTGCAAGTTCTTCCGAGAAATTTGTCTTTGAACTCCTGTCGCGCATTGTGATTTACATACTCTTTATGCCCCTATTGTTCTGGACAGTTGCAAATCTTGAAGGCGCCATCGTTCATCAATTTGTACCGAAACTTACCAATTATCGGTTTTCATTCACCGATCCGGGTTTTACCAATGGAACTCCGATCGAAAATGAGGGTTGGCTTGCATTTGCTTTTGTGCAAGGGGGATTATTTGTTTTTATTGCCGCGTTTACTGGAGCCAGTCATTTCACAAAATCTCCACTTCTAAAAACGATGGCTGGATTATCAATGATCGCGGCAGGTTATGGCTTGTTTACCTACCTGGTCGTAAAAGGAACAAATATCGAAGCTTACCATAACGCGAACAAAGGAGTGTTTTTTATTAGAAATGAGCATGATGCATTCATCTTTATCGGCTTTGGAATAATGGTGATCAATCTCTGCTTGTTATCGATTGCTTTTTTCAGGTTAAAAGAGAAGGAGGCTTAATTATGGAATTTAAAAATACAAAAAGTATCTTTCTCCAGATCGCCGACAGTATTTCGGAGAAAGTGATGGAGGGGAAATATCCTCCAGGGGAAAAGATCCCTTCGGTACGCGACCTGGCCACCGAAATGGGTGTAAATCCGAATACTGTGATGCGTACATATACTGATTTACAGACACGTGGCATTATTGACAATAAGCGGGGTATAGGTTTTTATGTAAGCATGGAAGCCATTCAGATCATTCGCGACTGGAAACGCAAGGAGTTCTTCGACAATGACCTTCCAATGATCGTCCGACAAACAAAGATGCTCGGGATTACTTTCGGCGAGTTGCAACCCTATTTTGAATCAAACAGCAAATAAAAACAGATGAAGACAAGTAAAATAATATTTATTGCCCTGCTCAGTACCATCGCCCTGATTATTCTTGCAGCAATAATCAATGTCCGGTTGACCGGTAAACAAGATGGTGAATTTAAAAGTGAGTTTAAAACAAGAATACAATTATCTCAAATTAAGTCGATTAGTATTATTAACAATAACAATATTGAATTGGTCCAGTCCGATTCAGCCTATTTTGAGATAACAACGATGAAGGATTCTATTGTTCCCAAATTGAAATATTCAATTACCGGCGATACCTTAAAAATTGACGATCAAATGGTAAAAACAGGACGTGGTGCCTGGGTTTCAATTCATGTCAACGACCAGTTAAATCAAATCATTTTAAAAAAATCGTATCTAAACCTATTTAATTTCCAAATATCCCAATTATCGGTAGATCTGGATCAAAGCAATCTCAATGTAATTCAGCAAAATGATAAGAAAAACTCTTTTCAGCGTTTGAAAATTATTGCAAGGAATAATTCACAGTTCGATGCAACTGACATTAAAATTGATTCACTGCAAGTTGAAATTTACCATTCGGAGATTTCCTTATGGAGTACAATTAACAATCTAAGGGGCAGTATCGCTGATTCATCCAGGTTAAGTGTTCGTCAACCGTATGAAATCACATTGAAAAGGGATTCATCCAGTAATCTGAATATCAATTAATAAACAAAATAAATGAGCAATTGTAATCATTCATTTTTAACAAACTATTAGTCAGGTTTTTATATATAATTTTTGCCATCAAATCCCCAAAACGCCAAATACCAATAAAGTTCCAAACCCTTTTAGCGAACTCAAATTGGGTATAGGTGTCCCGGAAATTTGGTGGCTATTTTTTTATATTGTGTTCCGAAATTAAACCTTCTTGAAACAATCCAGTCGAAAGCAAGTTGAAAATAGACAACATCATTAACCAGTAACAATACGTAATAGTGAAAATTGAGATCAAAGGGCTTAATAAAGTCTATCCGAACGGAAATCATGCATTGACAGATGTTAACATGACCATTGAAAACGGGATGTTTGGTCTATTGGGACCAAACGGAGCGGGCAAATCGAGTCTTATGCGCATTCTGGTCACATTGGCAAAACCCTCCTCTGGACAGATATTGGTCAACGGGCTTGACCTCCAGAAGAATAGAAAGGAAATCAGGTCGATGCTTGGCTATCTTCCCCAGGACTTCCGCTTTTTTGCCAAACTACGGACCTATGAGTTTCTCGACTACATTGCCAGATTGGCAGGTATGAACAATTCATCAGTAAGGAAAGTTGCGGTCGAGAAAATGCTCGAAGAGGTGGGTCTTTACGAGGCACGGAACCGCTT
>JBAXWR010000513.1:0-2690 GCA_037128295.1 Mariniphaga sp. | reverse complement strand
ATAACTCAATGTTCTTAAATCTAACAATGAAATCAATATCGCTTTTTTCATTAAATGAACTTCCCAATATGGAGCCAAAGAGATAAAGTTTGTCAACTCCATGATTATCACATAGATGATGAATTAATGAAATGTTTTGATCTACCTCATTCATATACACAAAGATAATAAAAAAGCATCGATTCGGGATATACCTGTCAAAATAGCATTGCCTCTAACGCTTTGCCTGTAAAACCATGTGCCGTTATATCATTCTTAACCATAAAACCCTTAGCAGCATTGGTTTTGCAGGCCTGTTGGCAGATGTTAATATAGGTTTTCTTTTTTTACGGTAAATTGTTTCCCATCCAGCATTTCAATTGTGAATTCGTTCTCTTTAGTCAAAAATTGATACATCATCAGTTCACATAAATCCTTATACGATTTACCATTAATTGATTTTACTGTATCACCTGTTTTCACCCCGCTTTTAATAATTTGATCCGTATAAACCAGTGAGTTTACAACCATCGATTCCTCGATAATTTTAACAAAAATGCCAAATGTTTTTTTCTTTTCGGTATTGACTGTTCTGTAAAGTAGTTTGCCTTTTGACCAGCTTAAAAAGAGCTGGTTGTGTCTCCAAAAATCATTGCCAATTCTGTTCTCACCGACAGAGATTGTGTTAAACATGGCATTTTGATTTATTGAATCTGAATTGGCAAGGTGAGCAGTAACTAAAAAAAATGATTCTTTTGATATTTGGTCATAGGAATTCGCAGCACTCACCGATGTAATTTCATCATATGATTTAATTATTTCATTTCTTATTTTCCTGTAGTTCTTCTTATCCATGCCACTTTCGTTTGCTCCGCTATCAAATAAAAAATCAACAGTTTTATTGCCAATTTTCAGCTTAATCATTGGACGAAGTTTATTTTCATAGAAATCCAAGGCTACAAAATCATTAAATCTGCCGGCAGGACCGGAAGGGTCTGTTTTTATAATGTATAGTTTGTCGAAATCGATCAGCCAGTCGAACTGTTTTATAATATCAATGCCAATAATTCCTTCAAAACCAGAACAATTGAAAAAAGGACTATTTGGAAATGTATAAATTGACTGATCACTTAAATCACTGTTGCCTATTTTTAATGCATGAACTATAAACTTAGATTGGATCGTTAATTTATTATTTGCATCTTTCATCCTCTTCCTGGAATAACCGGTTTTATCCAGACCGGTTGACACATCTTCTCTGATTGCAGTAGCTTCAGCCCCGGTATCAAACATGAAATAATGAACTTTGCCATTTATTTGGACGGGTATTTTAATTAACCCGACTAAATTTTCAAACCTGATGGTATCCTGGGTTTGTGCAAATGTGTGTGTATTAATCCACAAAGCGAATAAAAGAAACAGAAGGTATTTCATGCTAAAGATAAATTAGTCAATCTTTGATAAAGCACAATGTTCGATAATTTCTGCCATCGTCTGGCCTGTAACCGCAGCAAAGGCAGAGCCTTTAAAAAGCAACATTGCGTTTGCATTGTTGCGGTTAAAGGCTTGTTAGGTGGCGTTTTTAAAAGTTTTATTAAGCAACTCCATTAACCATAAAATCATAAACTATTTTTTTAAATAAATTGATTTTTAAATTAAAATAGCAATTTCCTCCATCTTCCACTGAAATTCTTGAATGTTTCCAACTCTCTTCCGAAAATCCACAGCCACAATTAATCCAAACTTCTTTTTCCCCTTTAGGGTTTACAACTGCAATATACTGTCGTTTGTATCGCTTCAAATCAATAATAAAATATGATTTACTAATCTTTAATTCTGGGCGTTGTGAATTTACATTTTCAAATTCCTTTTCCTTAATTAAATTATAATCAGATATGAATTTATTCAAAAGTGAATCAATATTTTTAAAATCTTCTTGCGTCAGATTTACTGATTTACAATCTTTATCAAATAGGTTTCCCCTTTCATTGAATGGGATTAAAGCAATGAATGAGGTATTATAAAAACTATTTTTATAGTCGGAGCTTTGAGAATTATTTGATCCACTTGGCCCACAACATGTTAAGAGAAGGAGAAACAAAAGATATCTTGAAGATCTCATAAATGTTTCATTTTAAAAATGCCACCTAACGCTCAGCCTGCAAACGCAGCAAAGGCAGAGCCTTTGAAAAGCAACATTGCATTAGCATTGTTGCAGTTAGCGGCATGTTAGGCAACGTTTTGTTTAATTTGCAAATATTTTTTCAAGTATATTACGTTTATCTTCGGTTTTATAAATTTCCATTTTATAAATTTTATTTCCCAAAGTATCGAATTCTATGGTTAACCATTTTGAATATTTCAGATCAATGTCAAAACCATAATAATCAAATATGGTATAATAACACTTTTTGAATTTACCAATTGAGGTTGTATCAATATAATCTGGCTTACCAAGTAATTGAATCATTGACTTTTGATTTAGATTCAATAGAATCTTTTTTCAATTAAATCCTCCACCATAGATTTTCTGTTTGGGAAAGTCATATCATCTTTTTCTTTCCAGCTGATACTATCAAACTTTTTTCGATTATGTAATACCATAATTATTGAAGTGAGTATGTAAGCCTCCCCGAACTTCGGCCGTTTAAAATTTGCAATATTTAGAAAATGAGGGCTCCCCGTTTTTACTACCACTCTAAAGTAGAAAA
>JBAXWR010000512.1:0-2704 GCA_037128295.1 Mariniphaga sp. | reverse complement strand
CGTACCAGTCTGAAAAAGATTTATGATGAAGTAATTATTCCTGACCTTGAATTCGCAGTTGCCAATCTTCCGGCAGGTAGAACCGCAATTGGTCGCGTAACACAGGATATCGCCCGGGCAATACTGGCAGATGTATATATGACCGTTGCGGGTTATCCTTATCAGGAAGTTGCTACCAGTCCTGAGAAAGATTGGTGCGGTACAGGAGCATGGACATTGCAGACCTATCCGGTTGCAGGTGGTGTTGAATTCTTAAAAAAGGCACAAACACAACTTAACGCGCTGTATGGTGGTGTATATACTTTGGGTACCTATGATAATTTGCGCGATCCGGCCATGAACAATAAGGGCGAAGCAATATTTCAGGTGCAATATAATGCGACACTCAGGGGTAATGGTGTTATACAACCATCTCTTCCTTTGCTAAGTGCGATTTCTCCAAAAGAAGAAAACGGTACGTTTATTCCCTGGGTAGGTTATTACAAGTCCTATTCTAATACAGACTTGCGTAAAAAGGATCGTCAGTTTTTCTTCTCATGGGATACTAAATATGCCAATGTAAAAGATACAGTTCGTTTTGATGTTCCCCATATCTATAAGCAATACGTTGCAGCGTCTGTTAAATCGACAGATGGTTCCGGTCTGAACTGGACACTTTACCGTTATGGTGAAATACTTTTGAATCTTACAGAAGTAAACTGGGCGTTAAAACAATTAGGCCAGTCGGTAGCTGACGCTGACATCACAAAAGGTATTAATGCAATCAGGGCCAGAGCATTACTTCCTCCTTATACAGCAAGTCAGATTGGCCTGAAAGAGATCCTAGCTGAAAGAGCATGGGAGCTGATATTCGAAAATAAAATGCTTTGGGATCAACGTCGCACGAGAAAATGCGTTGTATATGGCACAGGCGATATTACAGCTATTCAGAATTTCATTGGTCATCAGCCTGCAATTTTCAACTATGCTTTTGCTCCAATGCATTTATTATCACCTATTCCTGGTAATGAAATTGCCAGAAACGGGTTGGCGAAACAGAATAGTGGGTATTTACCTGCACAAAAATAAGTATTGCATTTTATAATTATTTAATTGAGAAAAATATGAAAGCAAAAATTATAACACTTTCATTCATCGCTGCAATAGCGTTAATGATAGGTTGTACGAAACAACCTTATTACGACATCCCATATGATAGCAACGGGAATGTTTACATCACCAAGATTTCGAAGGTAACTGCAGATCCGGTTACCAAAGGAATGACATCATTCGTTGTCAAGGGCTATTTCCCAAATGCAAAGTCCGGAGATATTATGAAGGCTACTGTTTTACAACAGCAGGTACCTACTGGAAGTACAGGTACCGCCAAACAATTGCTGCCAGTTACCGGCACTGAAAAAGGTTGTACGGTTGGGAGTGATTTTAATACATCCGTAACTTATACTTTAACGGAAGCACGTTTGGTAAATGTTGGTGACGCTATAACCATTGTATTTTCCGGAGCAACTGATTCAGGGATCATATCAATTGTGCTTAAATAAGCTTAATAAAGGGCTGTCATTTTCACATATAGTTTTAAGAGGCTGTCTTTAGGGGCAGTCTCTTATAACTAAAAATCGATTTTTTAGTTATTCCTGTTGTGAAAAGAAAATATAAGTAAGAAACAAATTGAATTACTGTATGACCCAAATGATCACAATCGTTCCAGGCGTTTCTGTTGCCTATGAGTACAGGATTGCTGACCAATATGCACACCTTAGTGTAGCTCAGTAATTCAAAATTTTTATATTAAAAGGGCACTGCCGGTTTTCCGGCGGTGCTTTTTTTGTAATGATGTTTATTGCTTTTCCAACACTAAATCCAAACAGGACAATTGTTTAAAAAGGCAGATAAAGAAAAGATTTATGATTTTGATTTACTTAGAGGATATATTTTTAAACACATAGGAACAATAGGCTAAACAATATGCACATAGGGGGATTAATCAGTTAAAGGGCAGGCACAAAAGTAAAGGGCAGACACACAGGTCCGCCCCTACGGCATTATCGGATTTCCAAATTCTATATTCCGGATTCTTAATCCTTTAATTTTTAATTCTTTAATTCTTTAATTTCCCATCATCTCCTCACCATTACCTTAATTGTTTGTGACGTGCCATTGTCGTTGATATTCAAAAGATAAAGACCGCTTGTAAGGGTTGGCAAACCAATGATATTCAGGCTTCCGGCTCCCAATCTCTTTGTCAGCACCACCTGACCCAAACCATTGAACAACGTAGCAACTGCACCTTCGCCAACTTCGCCAATCACACGTATCTCTTTATTCCCTTTTGCATAAGCAGTTACCTTTCCATCTGCGAGTGATTGGTCTTCCAGGCCACTGATGATGTCGCCTGTGTGCAGGAAGAACCTTTCGGAAGTGGAGGTATTAGCCGCAACCGCAGCTTTATAGCTGTTTTTGGAAAGGTCTGTGAATGTGTGGGTTAGCTTATCTTCTAAGATAACCTTACAAGTTGGGTCTAATTGGACAGTTTGGACACTTAGGACAATTTCGGCGTCGGCCTTACAGTCGATTCCTATCGGGATTACCAGATTGTTATACTGGTTTGTTGGGAGGCACTGCAACTGAAACTCCGCATCGTAAGGTTCTACCAATTTGGTGTAAATGGCAAACGATGGGTCGGCTTTGAGGATACCTGCATCGT
>JBAXWR010000511.1:0-2741 GCA_037128295.1 Mariniphaga sp. | reverse complement strand
ATTGGAATGAACTTTCAAGAGCAGTAAGCTATGTTTTCGGAAGGGGTTCAAAAGCAATTAATTGGGATTTGATCCAGAATTATGAAAGTTTCTGGAACTGGCATTTATTGTCTGAGAATATCGGTCATATCACCGAAGAAAAATTGGCAAAATATGCAGGGAAATGGGATTGGAAAGAATTGATTGACAATCGGCATCTTAATTGGTCATTTGAAATGTATTGGAAATTCAGGCAATATATTCCAACGGGAAATTTAGAAGACTTTACCCGCTCGTCATTGTGGAGTGATTTGGTTGAAATCGAAGAAAAGATGATCACCGGAAAAATGTTGGAGGGGACAATTGAAGTGGGAAAGGTGGAAATTGATTGATATTCATTGAAATAGGTTGAAATAGATAGAAATAAGTCGAAATACTTGAAAATAGGTTGAAATACTTGGAGATCCGAACAGGCAATGCAACTCAAGGTTTCAGCACTGTTTTTATTGGGATGTTCCTTTTTCCCAGGGTGACGCGGTCCCAGAAGCACTTGAGCTTTGACAAGGCTTTAGTTCGGGACCGCTTGCCCTGGGTTAGGATATGCTGCCCTTTCAGGGTGATGACTGCAGAGGGATGGTGAAACACTTCCAAAATTTGATCTGATTGCGGAAATCAAAATAAAATTTGTACTCTTTACAATACTCCGTAGGATTTATATTATTGTAGAACAAAAGATTAATATATAAGACAGCGGCGCAATCAGAAAGTCGTTAAAAGAGTGAACGATCTTTGCGCCACAAAACAAAGGCAGAACGATGATCAAACTTATGGAGTGCGCCACAAAATTTCTAAAGTTGGGCGAATACCACTAACAACAATTCTGCACTTTCTCACTCATGAATTGTCATTGCGCGGAGTGCGGCAAAATCTAAATTTGAAAGGAAATCATCAGCACGACAAAGCAATCCCATCCTAAGAAGCACTATCCAAAAAACATGTTCTGGGTCAGTGCTTCAAACATGAGATTGCCACACCAAACACTACAATCCTGCTAACCATTTAATTTACAATTGTTTGGTTCGCAATGACAAGTCCTAAAGGTAGATCGTCCAAATAAAAATGTGCCAACCATTTTGTAATGCAAAATCTGCGTTCGAATACCAAGTGCCGTTAGGCACGAATCATTTTATAACAACGGAATTTATTCCACTGACCTTACCTACGACACGTAATGGCCGATGCAACAATTACCTTTGCCCAAAAAGTAATAAAACCGATCACTTTATGGACACATTTACAGCAATAGATTTTGAAACTGCACATGGCAAACGGTACAGCATCTGCCAGTTTGGGCTGGTGCGGGTCGAAAATGGATTGATTACCAATGAACTCAGTATTTTGGTGCAACCGCCCCATAATTTCTATTGGGACTGGTTTACCAAAATCCATGGCATTACCCCGGCAATTACGGCCAACCAGCCAACATTCGACAAGGTGTGGCACTTGGTGGAACCCTTTATCAAAAACCAACCGGTAGTGGCTCACAACGGGTTTAGCTTTGATTTTCCGGTTCTGGCCCAAACCCTTGAGTATTATGGGTTGCAAGTCCCTGAATATGAAAAGCATTGTACCTACCGCATTTATAAGGCGAACCTGTTTTCTTTGTGCCAGAAGTATCAGATTCCTCTCAATCACCATGAAGCATTGAGCGATGCAAGGGCGTGTGCCAAACTTTTTTTATTAAATTTATTACAATGACAACTAGAGAAGAACAATTTTACTCATTGGCATGCCATGAAATTGCCGATTGGAACAATGCGAAACATTGCGAAGAAGGGATACTCGCCGAAGTTCCTATACTACAAAGAGGTTTGGTTTGGGCACAATCTCAAATTGAACTTTTGTGGGACTCCATTCTAAGGGGAATCCCTATTGGCTCTCTTGTATTGTGTCGTATAAATAATTCGGATTCAATTCAAAAACAAAAGAAAGGCAATAGTGAGGCGACACATTTCATTATAGACGGTCAGCAACGATACAATGCTATTTCGTTGGGCTTCAATAATTTTCCACCCAAAAATAATGATTCTTCGATTATTTGGTTGGACTTGAATCCAGGTACTCTTACCGGGACAAGAGAGTTTTTGGTAAGATTAACAACAAAATCTCATCCATGGGGATTTGAAAAGTCCGATGATGCACGAAAATTGAGAGCTGAAATGATAAGAGCCGGATTAAGGAAGATTAAAAATGAGGGAGCAAATGAGAAAATAGATTTTGCTGATTATAAAAGGCCTACCCCAAGCGAAATCTTCCCATTCGAGGCAAATTGCCCAATTCCATTGTCTATTCTATTGAAAGCAAATGGTGAGGATTTTTGGGGCAGCGTTATATCTGAACTTCAAAAACCCACCAATTCAGAATTTCTATGGGCAAAAAAAGCGGTTAGCTTTATTGAATCCGATAACATCGAAAAAAAAAGAGTCTATCAAGCAATTCACCGTGCAAAAACGACAAGGATTATAGCATTGAATATGCCCGATTTCTTATTGGACCAAACCAGGAAAGAAGAAGGTTCTGAAAGTGAAGATATAACCAATATTGAACATCTTTTTCAGCGATTAAACCGTAATGGTACTACTTTAGACGGGGAAGAACTGGTCTATTCGATGATAAAATCCCATTTTCCTGAGATTGCCAGGACAATTGACGGTGTTGCTGATACAAGGATGCCTTCATCAAGATTGGTTCAACTTTCTATT
>JBAXWR010000510.1:0-2787 GCA_037128295.1 Mariniphaga sp. | reverse complement strand
TCTAATTTCTAATTTCTAATTTCTAATTTCTAATTTCTAATTTCTAATTTCTAATTTATTTCCGTATCATAATCTTAATTATTTGTGGTGTGCCTTTATCCTTGATGTTCAGCAAATAAACACCACTACTAAGGTTCGGGAGACCAATGATATTCAAATTTCCACTTTCCAATTTCTTCGTTAGCACCACCTGACCCAAACCATTGACTAACGTAGCAACCGCACCCTCGCTTACCTCGCCAATTACAGTTATCTCCTTATTGCCATTCGCATAGGCAGTTAGCTTTCCTGGCAGCACCTGATCTTCCACACCGCTGACAATATCGCCCGTATGAAGATAGAACCTTCCTGAACCGGTTGTATTGGCCGAAACGGTTGCTTTGTAGTTTCCTATGGAAAGATCTGTGAATGTGTTTGTTAGCTTATCTTCCAGAACTACTGTGCAAGTTTGGTCTAATTGGACAGTTTTGACAGAGAAGACAATTTCGCCGCCGGCTTTGGAATCTATACCAATTGGGATGACAAAGTCTTTGTTCTGGTTCGTGGGGAGACATTGCAATTGGAAATTGACCCCGTTGTCGTCAACCAATTTGGTGTAGAGGGTAAACGACTTATCGGTTGTGAACAAACCCGCATCGTAGCCAAAATCGAGCCCTTTGGTGGTCCCTTCCACAAACCTGATATCGGTGGAAGCTTTTTTGCTGCCGCTTTCGACCATTAATTGAATAGATGGGATAGGAGCTTCAGTCGCCTTGAACGGTGCTTCGTTGTTGTGTACCTGCATTGCCGGGGTAAAGCCGACAGAAGTTGCCCCTGCTTTTGCCTTCATAAAGAAACCCTGCCCAACGGAGGCATTGAAACCGCTCAGATCGCCAAGGGTCACCACATCATATTTTGTGGATTCCTGGTTCCAGAAATATAGCGCGCCATAACTGGTTTCAAATGCGTTGGCATTGGCCCCGATAAAGTTGTTGCTGCCCCCAACTCCAATGATCCTGATTGCCGATGTGAACGGGTTGCCGATACAGTTCCACCCTGTTGTTACTGAAACGTTTGCTGTGGCGTTAATGATGCCCTGGAACCTCAGGGTCTGAACAGGATCCTGTACCCTGACCATATACCCTTTCCCAATACCAAGCGTTCCGGCTGTTGCATCCGTAAAGTATGGGTTCCAGTCGTTATTGGCCGGGTTGTAATCCATCATCCCATACTCGACTGGTGTTTTTCCTCCTATAACCGGAATGTCAATATTATCAGAAAGGAAGTTGTTGATGGTCTGCGTCCCGGTAGGTGATGAAATGATATGCCATTGGTTTTTAACCATATACCTCTCTACCAATGCCTCGCCCGAACCGGTTGCGTTCTCGGAGGTGATCAACGAGCCTGTTCCATTGACATCGGAACGGATGATGATCGTTCCGTTGTTGTCAACTGTACCGGTTGTTGTAACCGAACTATTGGCATGGATCGTCAACTGGCCGCCGGTGGCGACTGAGAGTGAAGAAACCTCTGGTTTATTTGGCATATTGGGAACTGTTACAATGTCTTCCGGTTGGGGAACTGCTCCAATGTCCCAACTGCCGATTGCGTTCCAACTTGTTCCTGCACCACCTGTCCAGGTGAAGATATTGTTCGGGTCGGTCCCTTTCTTCCATTCGTAGGCGCCAATGTCGATGGTCCCTGTTAAACCGGTTGTCTTGTCCAATTTCCTTCCAAAACTTCCACCCCTGATATCGGTGTCGTCGAAACTGTAGGTGTCGTTACCACTATCCAAACAAGGAGATACACCTAAGATCAGATATGGGTTAACAGAATTATTAACCTTGCCCACAAATTTTGGGTTGCTGCCGAATTTGTTGTCCAACTCCGGTGTGCCCTGAAAAAAGAAATTATTATTCCCTTCCGGATCAGTCAGAAAATCATAGGTCTCCTCAAACAGATTGTTATAGCCTTCAGTGATATCAGTGGATGACATACTTTTATACTGACCGGTATTGCCGTAAATGATTGAATTATAAATATCCATCGTACCGCTAGAGTATATTCCCCCGATACCTCCGTTATTGGCAGCCCCAGAATTGCCGGCGATGGTACAATTGATGAGTGCCAGGCTGCCGTTTGAGTTGATGCCACCTATTGCCCCTGCGCTTCCAATACTGCCAGTTGCCGAGTTGTCAACCACAAGGCAGTTGACCATTGTAAGGTCGCTGTAATTATTGATACCACCTGCTAAATTGCCGGAGTCGTTCCCATTGGTGATGGTCAGCTTTTCGAGCCTGACAACCAACTGTGGATTATCTGAATCAGCGCCAATCTCCATTACCTTGGTGACATTGTTGCCGCTCAGGACAATTCCGCTTGCAGCGCCCTGGATTGTAAGGTCTTTGTCGATCACCACAGGAGAAGTCAGCTTAATCGTATTGGTTCCCATGGATGTTAAATTGAAGCTGATAAAGTCGCCCGCCGTTGCATTGGCAATGCAATATTTCAACGTACCAACAGTTGCTGCCGATTCTGCCGCGCTCGTAACGATATGAACTGTAGCTATTTCGCCCAAGGCAAAGTCGCTGAAGCTGCTCAACCCCGTGATGGTGAACTTGCCCCATACGCCATCTGTGCATCGGTTGGTAATCGTACCTCCCAGCGAGGCAATATCGCTCCAAGCTGCGGAGGAGTTGGGCCGTTTCAATATTTTAAACGAAGCCCATTTGTCCTGTGCCAGCCCAAGGCTTGAGAAGTCGAGCACCAGAATGAAAGTTCCCGGGCTTGGCTCACTTGATGTAATTG